>JBAUGM010000857.1:0-6584 GCA_049679725.1 Tepidisphaeraceae bacterium | reverse complement strand
CCCATAGCGACAGCGCATCCCTCCCCCCGGAATTCATCCGCTCATTTTGACTCTGTTCCGCGCCAATCGTAGATCACGACTGACGGGCCTGGCCGTGAAACGCCGGGCCCGGGACAACGAGGATCCCTGACAAGGGCTAAGCCGCCGTGAGGCGGCGCCGGATGCACGCGAAGGTCCGGCCCATCGGTGCGACAGAGATCGTAAGCCCGGTGGTGCGCAAAGCGCCCGGTCCGCCGCGCGAGTAGAACTCGCCGGGGGATCGAGGGCGTTGCCGACAGGATGCTCATGCCACGCGCGCGAACTTAAAACATTCGTGCGGGTTGCGTTGCACCTCTTATCGGTCCTGCCTTGTTGTTCTCTGCTCTGGGGAATCGGATGGGCAAGCCCGTGTGAAAGCGGGCGAACCGTGCCGGTTCCTCCGCGGCGGTTAAGTCGGCAACCGCCCGCGACGATGACTTAACCGGAATCGTCGTCTCGCGCGTGGATGTATCCATAGCGCCGACCGTGAAAGAAAGGAGGCGGAAAACTCAGCATCGACCGGCCGGCTCATTTTAGAGCAGTGGCTGGCCGGAGCGAAAGCGATAGCGGGCCTGCCCGAACGTTACACGGGGCCCCTGACGCGTTCGACGAAGCGATGCGGACGTCTTCCGGTCCACGCCGCGAAGGGACGCCGCGACAAGTGCAGTGAACAAGCCTCCGGGCGAGTTGCCCGGGACTTTCAGACAAGGACCTTCAATAGGAGTTTTGCAATGACTCGCATCAACCGTAAGCGTGGTTTCACGCTGGTGGAAATCCTGATCGTCGTGATCATCCTGGGCATCCTGGCCGCGATCGTGATCCCGCAGTTCACGAACGCGAGCACGGACGCCAAGAACTCGAGCGCCAAGAGCATGCTGCAGACGCTCCGCAGCCAGGTCGAGCTGTTCAAGCTGCAGCATGGCGATCGTTGGCCCGTCGCCGCCGCCGACGGCATCCTGGTCGACGCCACGACGTTTGATTGGACCAAGCTGACGAGCAAGACCGAGCTCGACGGCAACACGACCATCGACAGCAGCGGTAACGAGGTCGGGCCGTACATGCAGTCCCCGTCGGTCAACCCGCACCTCCTCGGCAGCAATGTTCAGATCGTCGTTGACGACGCGACCGCCAAGGCGGCGACCCCCGCCACTGGCGCGACTGTCGCCCTCACCGACGGCTGGGTCATGAGCGCTACGACCGGCAAGATCTGGGCGTTTGAGCCCTCCAACAACCCGGAGGGCGACGTGGACACCGTGATCAACGAATAGTTGAAACGGTGCTGATTCACACCGCCCGGCGGCCTAAACGCCGCCGGGCGGCTTTTCGTCGCCTGATCGCCCGGAAGCCGCCACCCGCGAACCACCCATGCGTAACCGACTCGACATCGCAACCCGTCAGCGCGGCAGCAGGGCCGTCGCGCGCGGCGGCTTCACGCTCGTCGAGCTGCTGATCGTCGTGGTGATCATCGGGATCCTCGCGACCGTCGTCGTCCCGCAGTTCTCCAACGCTTCCGTGCAGGCGAAGGAGACCGCGCTCAAGGACGAGCTGCGTTACCTGCGCACGCAGATCGTCGTCTACAAGGCGCAGCACCGGGACACGCCGCCGGGCGGCAACGGCGTTTTCGTCGAACAGATGACGCGGTACACCAACGAAGCGGGCGCCACGAGCACCGCCGCGAGCACGACGTACAAGTTCGGTCCGTACCTCTCGAAGATGCCCAAGAACCCGATGAACGAGTTGAGCACGATCGAAGTCACGGCGCAGAGCCCGCTGGTCGCGGATGGCGGGCACGGGTGGAAGTACAACCCGGCCACGCAGGAAATCATCGCCGACGTTTCGGGGAACGATACCGTTGGAACACCGTTCGCCAGCTATTGATCGCGCCGCGCGTGGCCGCAGGGGCTTCACGCTCGTCGAAAGCCTGATCGCGTCCGTCGTGCTGGCGGTCGCGGTGGTCGGCGTTGCGGGGACGCTGGCGGCATCGTACCAGCAGTCGCGCGACCAGGTCGCCGTCGCCGAGGCGACGGCGTTCGCGCGGCAGATGCTGGAGGAGATCTCCGCCAGGCCGGTCGTCGTCGTGGCGCCCAATCCCACCGCCAACGCCGGCTGGACGTCCGGCAACACGAACCGCGCGACCTACGACGACGTGGACGACTACAACGGCTACACCGACGTCAGCACGAGCGTCAAGACGCTTGCCGGCGCGACGCAGTCGATCGGAACGATGGGCCCGTACACCCGCACGGTCAGCGTCGCCGGGGTCGTCCCCGCGGGGCACACGACATCGGATCTCAAACTCGTCCAAGTGACCGTGACGCGCCCGACCGGCCCGCCCGTCGTTCTCGCCAAGGTCTTCACTCGCGCGGTCGTGGCGCAGTGATCGCTGAGAAGTCGAAGATCACCCCCGCAAGCCGGTGATGAACCCGAAGGGGAGTGGCGCAGTGATCGCTGAGAAGTCGAGAATCAACCTCCCTCTTCCCGGTACGCCGGGGAGAGGGCGGGGGAGAGGGGCAAGGTGCGCGTGACGTCGAGTATCGGCCGATTCGCTGATCCGCGTCCGCTGATCCGGGTCCGCTGATCCGGGTCCGTCGTCGAATCGACCGGTTCCCGGCGCGCCGCGCCGTTCGCCCCTCTCCCCTACCCTCTCCCCGGAGTACCGGGGAGAGGGAGTTGAAGACAGAGCTGACATGAACTCGCGGATGCTCCATCATCGCCTCGATCGCCGCCCAAGCCATGGGTTCACGCTCATGGAACTCATGATCGGCCTGCTCGTGCTGGTGCTCGTCGGCGGCGCTTCCGCGGCGGTGGCGATGGCGGTCTCGCGCGGGTGGCAGCACGGGGAGAACACCGCGACGTCCTCCATCGTCATCAGCCGAACCATGCACCGCATCCAGGACAAGATGCAGCGGGCGCGCTTCACCGGGCAATGGCGCGCCGGCAGCGTCTCGTCCACTTCCGGCGCCGGCGCGGCCGTCCTCATCTGGCGGGGGGACGACAATGGCGACGGCAAGATGCAGCTCGAGGAGACGCAACTCCTGGAACACGACCCGGCCAAGCGGGAGCTGCTCATCTGCGAGGCGTCGTTCCCCGACGCCGTCACCCGCGCCGCGATGAACGGGCCGTTCCCGACGTCGATGCTGACGGCCCCCAACGCCATCGATGAGTACAAGGATCTGCTTCACAAGAAGACGTACGCGATCAACAAGGACGTGCGCGGCGCCGCGTTCAACGTCATAACCCCTGCAAACGGATCGCAGCGCCAGACGTTCGAGTACACCCTCAAATTTCGCGGCGTAAACGGGGACGTGCTGGAATATGGGACCGCGACGTCGCGCTGGTCCGCGCCGTAAACCTGGTCCGCAGCGCGTCCGCGGATTGAATCGTATGGTGTCCTTCGGAGAACCCATGATTCACAAACGAGTTCACCATCGCCGCGGCGTCGCCATGCTGCTCGTTCTGGGCGTGATCGCCATGGCCGCCGTGCTCGGCTACGCCATGCTCGCCAGCGCGTCGCTCCAGAAGCAGGTCGGCGCCAACGCCGCCGCCAGCGTCGGGGCGCAGGGCATGGCCGAGAGCGGCGCGAACCTGGCGATCTACTACCTCCAGTATCCGGAGGAGTGGACGAATTACCCCACGACCTACACGGAGCAGGCAAAGTACGACCGCGACGGGACGTTCTGGACCGGCACAAACGGCCAGTTCGTCGAGGTGGGTTCGCCCGCCGTCGGATCGATGAAGGTCAAGGTGACGCGGGATCAGGTCCTTCGCTGGAAGTACAAGATCGAGTCCATCGGTCGCGCCGCGGGCAACTCGCTGGAGCGCAAGGTCACGGCGACCGTGTGGATCAACACCGAATACGCCTTCCGCAACCACAACGGCTCGAACACCGGCTACGCGGGGATGTTCACCAACGACGTGACCCTCACCGCCGGCTCGCGCATCGGCCAGAGCGGGCAGAACAACGGCGACATCTACAGCAACGGCGCCGTGCGAATCAACAACCTGGCCACGGTCTGGGGCGAGGGGCTGCGGCGCAAGAACCTCTCCTCGGCGGGGACGCCCGTGAAAGGGTGGACGCACCCCGTCCCCCTCGCCCCGCAGATCATTCCGGAGAACCTGAGCGAGATCCGAAACTACCGCGACTACGAACTCCCCACCGGCACGATGAACCATGCCGCCACCCTCGCCATCACCCAGATGGGCGACGGCACGGCCACCCCGCGCCTGGAACCATCAACCGGCAACCCGGCTGGCGTCCACTACGCGCCGGGCAACTTCACGCTCAGGAACAATGCCGAAGTGCAGGGCACGCTGATTGTCGCCGGCGACCTGTTCATCGACGGCTCGAACATCACGATCCGCGCGAAGGACGGCTTTCCCGCGCTGCTCGTGGGCGGGGACATCACGTTCATCAACGTGCTCGGCGCGTCGAACCTGACCGTCGAAGGCGTGACCTGGGTCGGCGGCAAGATCGACGCCACGCTCGCGCTGGCGCCGTCGTTCACGTCCACCGGCGCGCTGCTCGTCAACGGCACGAGCCCGATCTTCGGACTCACGCTGGGCGGCAAGGTCTTCCTCAACTTCGATCCGAACCGAACGGCGCTGCCCGATTTCAGCGACTTCGGCCGAACCCGCCAAAGCGTCAAAGTGATCTCCTGGGAAGGGCGATAACCCTATAGCGAAAGTCTCTTGTGAAAAGGAACCTGTCATGAACTCGTCAAAGTTGCTCGTAGCGGTCGTGGTGCTCCAGGCGCTGACCCTGGCCGGCGTGTGGTCCGGTAACGGCGGAGGCAGCCAGCTCCCGGCGGCGCAGGCGCAGCTCGATCCCGGCGCGCAGCGCCTGCAACAGCTCGACGCCCAGCGCGAAACCAACGCGAAGCTGGACCAGGTGATCGAGTTGCTCAAGGGAGAGCTTCAGGTGCGGGTTGCATCGACCGATGAAGCCAAGGACGCGCCGGCCACGGGCAAGTAACGCCCGGCGCCGCGTCGTCCCGCACGGCCACGAGGCGCGGGCGAAGCGGGGCGCGTCTGTGGCGCGCCCCCCGAGCGCGCGTTGCGTTGTGTGCCGAGAGAGACACCCCCAGAGGCGTCCCCATGGACACGCACAACACGCAACGCGAAACACACGCCCCGTCCGCCCGTCGGCGGGCGCGGGCGCGCGGCGGCTTCACGCTGATCGAGATCCTCACGGTCATCGTGATCCTCGGGATCGCCTCGGCCGTCATCGCGCCGCAGATCGGCTCCCGCGACGACATCAAGGCCAAGGCGGGGGCCCGCGTCGTCATCGCCGATCTGCTCTACGCGCAGAACATGGCGATCGCCAAGCAGGCGTACTACTACGTCCGCTTCGACGCCGCCAACGAGAGCTATCAGCTCTTGTCGGAGCCGGGCGCCACTCAAACTGACGGGACTGTCATCACGCACCCGATCAACAAGGGACCCTTCACGACGCAGTTCGGCCCCGCCGGCGCCGGCCGCGTCCGGGACATCAAGATCAAGTCGGCGGTGTTCAACGGCATCACGTCATCGTTCACGGACGAGTTCACGCTCGCCTTCGACGAGCTCGGCACGCCGTACGTCTACTGCTACGACGTGAACGATAGGAACGAGATGCTCGACGGCGACATCGTGATCGAGTGCGGGAAGCACACGATCACGGTCAGCGTCGAGCGGTACACGGGCGAGATCAAAGTCAAGTAAGCAAGCGAGCGAGCACGCGCGCCCTGGCGGGGGGCGCGCGTGTGCGCGTGAGGGGTTCGGCCAGAGCAGGGCAAGCGTCGCATCATGATCCGACTGACACGGTCACAGGTTCTGCCGATCGGCCTCGACATCGGTTTCGACAGCATCAAGATGCTGCAGCTCGAAACCGTGGTCGGGGCGCCGTCGCTGTCGGTCGTCGCCGCGGCGCGCCAGCCGTTCCCCGAAGAGGTGCGCACGCAGCCGCAGCTGCGCCTGCCGCTGGCGATCGACATGATCCGCAAGATGCTGCGGCAGGGCTCGTTCGTGGGGCGGAACGTCGTCACCTCGCTGCCGCGCGAGATCGTGCAGGTCAAGAACCTGCGCCTGCCGATGATTCCCGCCGCCGAGCTGGCGGGGGCGGTGGAGTTTGAGGCGCGGAACATCTTCGCGTTCGACACCGAGCAGGCGCGCGTCCAGTTCTGCCCCGCCGGCGAAGTGCGGCAGGGGACGGAGCAGCGGCAGGAAGTCATCGTGCTGGCGGCGCGGAACGAGGACGTCAACGACTTCCTCGAGCAGTTGCACCGCTCCGGCGCGATCGTCGAATCGCTGGACGCCGAGCCCTTCGCCATCTACCGCACGGTCGAGCGATTCATTCGCCGCCGCGAAGACGAGGCGGACGTGCACGTGCTCGTCGACGTGGGCAGCCGGCGCAGCCAGGTCGTCATCGGCCGGGGGCGCGAGATCAGCTTTCTGAAGCCCATCGAGATCGGCGCGCGGCACATGCTCGAGGCCGTGAGCGAGAAGCTGGGCATTACAATCGAAGAAGCGCGCGCGCTGCGACGCCGGCTGGCGGAAGCCGGCCCGGCGGGCGACGGCGCTGCCGGCGC
>JBAUGM010000856.1:0-2840 GCA_049679725.1 Tepidisphaeraceae bacterium | reverse complement strand
CCCCTCTCCCCCGCCCTCTCCCCGGCGTACCGGGAAGAGGGAGTGAATGCGACGGCATGCTCTTTCTCTCTCTCCCACGTACTCGGGGGAGAGGGCCGGGGAGAGGGGCAAGCGGCGCGCTACGACGAACGACGCTCGTGCAGGGAACGTCGCTCACCCCTCTCCCCTGCCCTCTCCCCGGCGTACCGGGAAGAGGGAGTGAATGCGGATCGCCTGCCGGCTCGGACGGAGCCTCGCCCTCGCGGATTCGCACGGTGGCGGATCGTATGGTATGTCCTCTGCACCGCCGCGCCCGCCAGCGCGCGCTGCCGATTGTTTGGGCATGTTGTTTGAATGGATTTTTCTCCGGGGTTCTTCATGGATGACCGAACCGTAGCCGGCACCGCAGCCACGCGCGAGTTTTACGACCGCGAAGGGTGGAAAAGAGCGGACGGGAAGCTCAAGGATCAGGCGTTGTTCGGCGTCAAGAATGACGGCCCGATCCGCGTCGAACTGCACCAGCTGCGCTGCGACCGGATTCGCGAGGCGCTGGGTGGGCCGGGCTTGAAGCTGATGGAGTGTGGCTGCGGCGGCTCGCCGGCGACTTACCTCGGCGACCTCGCGTCCCACCTGACGGTGGTCGACTTCTCCCAGACCGGCCTGACTGAAGCCGCGCAGACGCTGCGGCAGAGCGGGGTCGAGTTCGACACGGTCGCGGCGGACATGTGTCACCTGCCCTTCGACAACGAATCGTTCGACGCCGCTTTCAGCGCGCACGCCATCTACCACATCGACAGCGCGGCGGCGCAGGCGAAGGCGTTCAGCGAAATCATGCGCGTCGTCCGCAAGGGCGGGAGCGGTGTCTTCGTCCTGGCCAATCCGTATCCACTCATGTTCCCCCTGCGGTTCGCGCGGCGGACGCTGGCATCGGTCCCCGGGGTCTCGGCCCTGCTGAACCGCGTCCGGTCCAAGCCGCCGCTGCCGTACCTCCCGATGCGCCTGGGGTGGATGCGGCGGCAACTCCAGCCCTGGGGCACGGTGCGGATCATCGGCTATCGCATGGCGTCGACGGCGATGAACCAGAACGTGCCCGAAACATCAGGGGTGGGCCGGCAGTTGTGGCGCCTGATGCGCTGGGTCGAAACGCGCTACCCGCGCGCCGCGGCGCGGTTAGGCAATTACGTGACGATCATCGTCCGCAAGCACTGACACCCGGATCAGGCTTGAATCGTAGTGCACATTCCGACCGACGAACTCAACGCAAAGATCGCAGAGTCCGCAAAGAGCGCAGAGAGGAATCGAAGATGTTTCTCTTCTTTGCGTTCTTCGCGATCTTTGCGATCTTCGCGGGGGCGTTGTCAGAGCATCGCGGGACAATGGAAAGGGGCGCGTGACTTGTCGCATCACGCGCCCCGATTCGTTTCTCGCAGAGTTGGGCCGGAGGCTTACGCCGCCTGCTGCCATTGCGTCGGGCTGGAGATGCCGTCCTCGCCCCACAGTGTCAGGCGGGAGACGGACGAGACGAAGTCGTTCCCCGTCTGCTTGAGGCCCACGACCTCGCCGCCCGTGCAGCGGACGAATTCCCGGCCGCTGCTGAGCGCGACGTTGTCGACGATGCGCACGTCGGAGACGCCGCGGTTGAAGGTGTCGTCCCAGCCTTCGACTTCGACGGGCGACTTGTCGGTGTCGCAGAAGACGTTGTTGCGCACCATCACGTGGGCGGCGCCGTGGTCGATGTTGAGGCGGGTGTTGAGCTCGTTCTCCTCGACGACGGCCCAGTTCCAGCGGTCGCCGATGCTCTTGAGCCCGTCGCCGCCCGCCAGCGGGCCGATGGTGACGGGGGCGTCGTTCAGCTGGTTGCGGCTGATATAGATGTAGCTGCCCCGCTGGATGGTGAGCGAGCCCTTGGGAATCCGGTCGCCCGAAACCTGGCCGGTGGTGTTGGTCAGGTCGTTGTGCGCGATCAGGATGCGGTCGGCGCGGACCACGCGGATGTTGTGCTCGCGCGTGGAGTTGGCGACCGTATTGCCGACGATCGAGATGTCCGACCCTTCGGCCCAGACGAAGTAGCTGCGGATCGCCTCGGCCCGTGGCGCTACGTTGTCGACCACGAGCATGCCGCGGGGGTCGGCGTTGGCGTTGACCGCATAGCCGATGTTGACGAATTCGTTGTCGCGGACGGTCACGTTCACGCCGGCGGCGCTGACCGCGTTGGGGCGACTCTTGTTCTCCAGATCGGAGAAGTGCATGTCGAACGCCAACCCGCGGACGGTCACATCCTGCGACGTCGAGGAGACGGCAATGATGCTCGCGTAGCCGGCCGGGCCCGTGTACTTCAGGACGGGGCGGCTGCCCGAGCCGTAGGCGCCGATCACGACGTTGCGGCCGCTCACGCGCCCGCCCGCGTCGAGCGTCCAACTGTCGCCGCGCTGGAACAGGATCTCCGTGTCGCTCGTCGCGAAGCTCATCGCCCTGGCGAAGCTCTTCACCGCGTTGTCCGGCGACGTGCCGCTGTTGGCGTCGCTGCCGTCGTTGCTGACGTAGATCACGCGGCGCGTCGACGCGGCGATGGTCACCTGCGTGGTCGTCGTCGCGACCTTGCCCGCGCTGTTGGTCACGCGCAGCGCGATCGTGTAGGTGCCCGGCTTGTCGTAGACGTGGGCGGCGTTCCAGCCGCTCAGCGTGTTCCAGCGGCCGTTGGCGTCGCCGAAGTTCCACTCGTACTTGGCCGAGAGGGCGTCGCCGCTCTTGAAGTTCGAGGCCAGCGCGTTCACGTGGATCGAATGACCCGCCTGGACGGTCCTGCTGATGGCGGTGATGACGGGGACGGGCGCGCCGACTTCGCCGGTGTTGTCCGGACC
>JBAUGM010000855.1:0-3549 GCA_049679725.1 Tepidisphaeraceae bacterium | reverse complement strand
CCCCTCTCCCCCGCCCTCTCCCCGGCGTACCGGGGAGAGGGAGAATGGTTTCCGAGCGCCGTGCGTTCGTGCTGCGCGCCGGAGCTTTGCCTTGCGCGCCGGAGCTTTGCCTTGCGCGCCGGAGATTCGCCTTGCGCGCCGGAACCTCGCCTTGCGCGCCGGAACCTCGCCTTGCGCGCCGGAGGCTCGTCTTGCGCGCCGGAGGTTCGCCTTGCGCGCCGGAAGTTCGTCTTGCGCGCCGGAAGTCGATTCTGCGCGCCGCAGGCTCGGGCAGGTGAGTTTCGGGCGTTTTCCCGGACGTTCGTCCAAAGAGGGCGGGCGCACTTCAGGTGGGGCGTCCTTTGGCCGATTCAGCGGATGTCCGGCGGCAAACGCAACGAAAGGTTCAAATGGCCCGCAACTTCTACTACGGCAAGGACGCGCGGATCGTGGCCGGGTCGGCCGCCTTCGCGGCGCGCATAAACGAAAACCCCCTCGCGTACGGCATTCAGCCACACCTCGCGGCGGAATACGCGGCGCTGGATGCGACGCTGCAAGCGGCGTATCGCGCGGCCGTCACGCCGCAGACGCGGACGTCCATCGCGGTGCGCGAGAAGGATGACGCGCTGCGCGCCGTGCGGCTCAAGGCGGCGATGCTCGCAAGCATCATCGGTGCGTCGCCGGACGTGGACGATGCACAGTTGATCTCGCTGGGGCTGTTGCCCCGACCGACGCGCGGGGCGCGACGCGCGCCGGACGAGCCGCCGGTCGTGGAGGTCGCGATGGTGGTGGGGCGGCGCGTGACGGTACGCATCCGCGCGCGATCGTCGGAGGCGCGCAAACCACTGGGCTGCATTGGCGCGTATCTCTACGTGTTCGCGGGAAGCGAGCCGCCGAGCGATCCGCTGCAGTACCGTTTCGAAGGGCTCGCCTCGCGCAAGACGGCGACGATCCGGTTCCCCGACGACGTGGCCAGCGGATCGACCGCGTGGATCTCGGCGGCATGGGTCTCGCGCCGCGGCAAGACCAGCGCCGCCTGCAATCCCGTCCGCGTGACCATCCAGGGCGGGCCGATCCTCGCCATGAGCGCGTAGCGCGGGAGTTCTTAGCCGCAGATGAACGCAGATGAAATTTAGAATTCAGATCTCAGGTTCTGATTCATCCGCGTTCATCTGCGTTCATCTGCGGCTACATCATCTTCAATCCATCGTCGTGCGGATCATCACGCGTTTCGTGATGGCATCCCGGCAGGCTTTCGTCAGCTCGTCCAGCTCGTCCGCCCACGCGAGGTAGACTGGCACCCGCGCGAACGTCACGCGGCGCCACGTGCCGGTGGGGCGGAGGTATTCATCCGGCACGTCCATGCACGGCACGCCGTCGGCGAGGAGTTGGCCGGTGGTCCACTCGAACGTCTCGGCGGTGATGTGCTGGAAGCCGGTCCAGTCGTTCGCCTCAGCGACGTCGACCGCCACCGCATCGACCAGGTGCAATCGCCCGCGCCCCGCGACGAGCGTGGGCGGCGTCGCGACGAAGCCGACGTTCTCATCCTCGAAGTTCACGAAATGGCCCCAGTCCTTCACGATCTGGCCCTCGGGGTTCAAGAGCTGCGGGAAGTGGACGAGCCCTTCGAGGTCGATCTGCTCCAGCGGCCGATCGACGT
This sequence comes from Tepidisphaeraceae bacterium, assembly GCA_049679725.1. GTDB lineage: Bacteria > Planctomycetota > Phycisphaerae > Tepidisphaerales > Tepidisphaeraceae > DASYWJ01. Next base: position 1,910 of record JBAUGM010000855.1, on the reverse strand, counting down.
CGACGTACGGCCGCGTGTTCCCCTTGGCCATGTCCTTCAGCATCTCGGCTTCGCGGAGCAATTCCGATGGATCGAACTGCGCCGCGGCGCGGGTGAACATCTGAAGATGCCGCGGGAAGTCGAACTCGCGATGGAGGACGAAGGAGACGAGGTGGTACAGGCTGTACGTGACGTTGTACGGTTCGGGGGAGTCAGCGATGAAAAGGTTGAAGGCCAAATCGGTTCCTCTGATCCCCTCTCCTCGTACTCGGGGAGAGGGCTAGGGGGGGCTAGGGAGAGGGGCCTGCCCGCGGAGCGAGTTACGTCCCGATGTGCAGATCGTGGCGCGTCGCGGCTGCCCCCTCTCCCCAACCCTCTCCCCGAGTACGAGGAGAGGGAGTAATGAAATCACACTCCGTAGAACTCACTCGCCTTTCGCCGCAAGTGGCGCAGCAATGGCTCGGCGGACAGGTCTTTGCCCGTCACGCGCTTCACGAGCTGTCGGGCAGTGTAGCGTCTGCCGTGGCGGTGGATGTGTTCGCGGAGCCAATCCAACAGGGGCCCAAACTCGCCGCGGGCGAACTGGGCGTCGAGATCGCCGAGGTCTTTGTGGGCCTGCTCGAAGAACTGGGCGGCATACAGGTTGCCGAGCGTATACGTCGGAAAGTACCCGATTCCGCCGCTGGACCAGTGGATGTCCTGGAGGCAGCCGCGGGCGTCGTCGGGGGGCGTGAGGCCAAGGTAGTGGCGCATCCGCTCGTTCCACGCGCCGGGAACGTCGGCTGGCGCGAGGTCGCCGGCGATCAGGGCTTGCTCCAGTTCAAAACGCAAGAGGATGTGCAGGTTGTACGTCGCCTCGTCCGCCTCCACGCGGATGAAGCCGGGGCGGACGTCGTTGTTGGCGAAGAGCCACGCGTCCAGGGGCACATCCCGCAGCGCCTCGGGAAACGCCTGCTTCGCGCGCGGGTAGAAGAACTCCCAGAAACTGCGGCTTCGCCCGACGAAGTTCTCGTAGAGGCGCGATTGGCTCTCGTGGATGCCCAGCGAAATGTACTGCCCGCGCGGCGTCCCGAAGTGCGCGGGATCGAGTCCCTGGCTGTAGAGCCCATGACCCGTCTCGTGCAGCACGCCGAAGAACGCGCCGAAGCGGCCCTCGTTGTAGCGCGTGGTCATGCGCACGTCGCCGGGGCCGAAGTGCGTGCAGAACGGGTGAACGGAGACGTCGAGCCGACCGGCGGTAAAGTCGAAGCCGACTTTCGCCGCGGTGTCGCGCGCGAAGCGCTCCTGGGCGTTGCCGGGATAGGTACGATCGAACAGCTCGACCGGGGAGGTCTTGCCTGACTGCGCGATCTTTCCGACGAGCTCGACGAGCGGCGCGCGCAGCGATTCGAACACGCGCGTCACGTCCGCTGCGGTGTCACCCGGCTCGTAGTCGTCGAGCAGCGCATCATACGGGTGCTGCTTGTAGCCGACGTAGTTCGCCTCTTCCTTCTTCAGCCCGACGATTCTTTCCAGCCACGGGCGGAACGTCGGGAAGTCGGACTTTTTCCGCGCCTCGACCCACGCCTGTTGCCCGAGCACCGCGGTTTTCGTGAGCTCTTCGACGAGTCGCGTCGGCACCTTCGTCGCGCGGTCGTACGACCGGCGAATCTCCCGCACGTTCACGGCAGCGTCCGATTCGGGATCGCGGACGAGATCCGTCCCTTCGACGCGTGCGAGCAACTCCCCCACGCGCGGCGACGTGAGCTGCTGGTGCGTCAGCCGCGCCAGCAGCGCCATCTGGTTCGCCCGGTGCTCGGCGCCGTTGGCTGGCATCATCACCCGCTCGTCCCAGCCGAGCACCGACTCGACCGAGTTCAGCAGGCCGATGTCGCGGATGGTGGCGATCAGTTCGTCATAGGTGGGGATCGCATTCATGCCCGACATTGTTG
>JBAUGM010000854.1:0-2436 GCA_049679725.1 Tepidisphaeraceae bacterium | reverse complement strand
ACTTCGCCCCCTCGTTGCTGGGCTGACGCGGCGGCGCGGTCATCGGTTTGACCGGAAATCATCTTCACGACTCGTCGTCCCTCGTCAGCGATGGTTGGAAAGAGAAAAGGCTCACACGCTCTGAGGTGCTCCGAAGGATCTCGGGGTTGCGAGCGATTCGTGAGCCCGAGATCCTTCGGAGTACCTCAGGATGACAAGTTCGGAGGCATGCGAGTTCGTCACCGGCTAACTGCGCAAACGGTATGATCGTCGTCTCGCGAAAGGTCGATGAGTGGGTGCAGGTGGGCGCCGACCTGCTCGTCGGCCCGACCGACATCGACGCGCGGACCGTCCGCATCCTCGTTCGCGGCCGGATGATCGGCGGGCCGTCGGACGGGCTGCCATTTGAGGCGGCACATGAGATGTCGCGCGGGCAGTCGTTTCCGATCGGGCCGTTCATCATGGTCACGTGCCTCGACGTCCGCCCGCCTGAGGTGCGGCTGGGTTTCGACGCGCCGCGGCACCTGCCCGTGCACACGAAGGAACACGCCGACGCGTTGCGGCGGAAGAAGGATAAGGGCAACTGACACATGCTCGTTCTGCTACGACAAGTCGGAGAGTGGATCATGATCGGCGAAGAGACGCTCGTCGGTCCATCACTCATCTCCGCCGATCGCGTTCGATTGACCATTCGCGGACGCGTGAAAGGCGGAGCGCAGGATGGCGTGCCGTTTGAGAAACGAGCAGACCTCGCGATCGGGGAGGAAGTGAAACCACACCCGGGCGTATCCATCACCCTGAAAGGAATCTATCCCAATGGTGTTCGGCTGGGTGTGATCGCGCCGAAGACCGTTTCGATTCATCGCCAGGAAGTCTACGAGGCGATCCGTCGTGCCAATGAGGGGCGGGCGTGACGACGGCGACAATCCATCCCCCCGCGGCCGCGCCCGACTCGCTGGGCGGCAAGCTCGCACTGCTGGCCGCCGACATCAAGGTCAGCCACACGGTCTTCGCCATGCCGTGGGCGATCCTCTCGGCGGCCATGGCGTGGGACGTCGTGCGCGGGCCGATCGCGGGGAAGCTGGCGCTGGTCGTCGTATGCATGGTCGCGGCCCGCACCGTCGCGATGGCGGCCAACCGGTTGCTCGATGCGGAGATCGACGCCAGAAATCCGCGAACGGCGCGGCGGGCGGTGCCGAGCGGAAGGCTCTCGCGCGCGTTCGTATCGGGTGCGCTTGCCCTCTGCGCGGCGGTATTCGTCGGCGCGACGGCGCTCTTCTGGACGATGTACGGCAATCCCTGGCCGCTCATCCTGTCCGTGCCCGTGCTGCTGTTCCTCGCGTCCTACCCGTTGCTCAAGCGGTTCACGCGGCTGTGCCATTACTATCTCGGCGCCGCCCTCGCGCTGGCGCCGCTTTGCGCGTGGATCGCGATCGGCGGATCGCTCACGTGGCCGCCGGTGATCATGGCGGTCGCGGTGCTGACGTGGACGGCGGGGTTCGACATCATCTACGCGTGCCAGGACTACGCGAGCGACGTCGCCTGCGGCATCTTCTCCGTCCCCGGGAAGCTTGGCATCGGCCCGGCGCTGTGGGTGAGCCGGGCGACGCACGTCGTCTGCGCCGCGGCGCTGATCGCGGTCGGGCTCGTCTCGCCGGCGCTGTCGACGCTCTACTTCGTCGGCGTTGGTGCGGCAATCGCGCTGCTCATCGTCGAGCACACGCTTGTGAAGCCCACCGACCTCTCAAAGGTCGGCCTCGCGTTCTTCACGGTGAACGGAATCATCAGCCTGCTGGTCGGCACGCTGGGGGTGATCGACGTGCTCGTGTGAGCCGCTGAGGGGCGAGTACATGCCGTCATCCTGAGGTACTCCGAAGGATCTGGCTGCGAACGTGACGGCCTTCTCGTTCGAGGCGAAATCCTTCGGAGTACCTCAGGATGACGGGCGCGTCGTGCGGCTGATTAGTCGTCGCCAGCGGGTGCGGTCGCCGGCGTGCCGCCTCGCCGCGCGGCGCGTTTGACATCGCGGGTGTCGCGCCAGCGCGGCTCTTCGTTCTGCGCATTCCACTGGTCGTACGTCGCCCGCAGCCGTTTCACCGTCTCTGGTTGCTCGGACACCAGGTTCTTCGATTCGCCGACATCCTTCGCGAGGTCGAAGAGCTGAATGCCCTCCGCACTGCTGTGGACGAGCTTCATGTCGCCCTCGCGGACGGCCCATTGGGGGCCGAAGCGCCAGAAGATGTTGCGCGGCGCGGTCGCGCCGCCGGACTTCTCATCCATGTACGTCATCAGGTTGATGCCGTCGAACGTCACACCCGCCGGCGGCTCGATGCCAGCGGCGGCGAGGATCGTTGGGAACACGTCGATCGACATCGCCGGGCGCTCGCACACCGCGCCCGCCGGGACGCGGCCCTTCCACTGCGCGGCGAACGGCACGCGCACGCCGCCCTCGTAGAC
>JBAUGM010000853.1:0-18965 GCA_049679725.1 Tepidisphaeraceae bacterium | reverse complement strand
GCCCTCTCCCCGAGTACGGGGAGAGGGAGTAAAGAGACGTCAGCTTCCCTTGACCGCCTTCTTCAGCCCGGAGAACGTCTTCTTCATCCACTTCTTCGCGTTCTCGGCGGGCATGAGGATGTTGCCCTTGAGGTACTCGTCCGGGCGGGCCTTGAAGATCGTGGAGTGGCTTTCGCCGGTCCAGTGCGCGGGCGCTTCCTTCGTATAGTAGTAGGCGGCGAAGCTCTTGCGCAGGCGGTCGGGCGGGCAGGTGACGGCGCCGACGCCGTGGAAGCTGATCTCGTTGGTTTCGAACACCACGCAGCGGTTGAAGACGGGGGAGAACGCGCCGCGGAGCTTCTTCACCTCCGGGTCCCACAGCTCGACGCGGCCGCCGTACTCCTCTTTCCAGTCCTCGTTGAAGTAGACGAGGATGTTCATGCGGCGGTGCAGGTCGCGGTCCTTGATGTAGTTGAAGTCGACGTGCACGTCGAGGTGCCCGCGCGGGCCGGTCTCGTGGATGCCGCCGCCCAGCAGTTTCTCGTCGGCGAGGAGATTCGGCATGCCGGTGATCTCCGCGAGATCCTTGAGGAACTCCGGCGAGGCCAGGACTTCGTTGAGTTTGGCGATCGGCGCCTTGAACTTGCTCGAATCGGTGATCTGGATCTTGCCCTTCTCGTTAACGGCATCGAACGAGCGGCCGAGCTGGCCGGCTTCCTCGTACGTCGGGAACGCGCCGAGGCACTCGCGCGCGAACTCGGGCTTGAGGAAGTTATCCGTCATGAAGAACGGATAGGGGTCGGCGTTGGTCACCTGCCACTGCTTGCGCAGAGCTTCCTTGTCGTAGTTCAAGTACGGCTTTGGGTCCATGTCCTTCTTCTTCCTTCCTAACTTGCGTAAGCGGGGCGGCCGGGCTGCCGCATCGGTTGCGGCGGCTGCCGTTGCGCCCGGGTCCGTGCGTGCGCGGGCGGAGTCTGTCGCGGCGCGATCCCCTGCCGCAGGAGTGGCGCCATCGAGCTCACGCCCCCGGCGATGAGCATCGTGAGCATGTTGAGCTGGGCGTTGAACAGGCTGTTGATCATGAAGCAGATCAGGAGCATCGACAGCCCGACGATCGGCGCGAACGCCGGGTGCTCCCAGAACGCGATCGGCATGCGCCGCCAAACCATCAGCGGGGGGACGAGCAGCACCAGCGTCAGCGCCGCCAGCGCCACGATGCCGCCCTGGCCGAGCGCGATGATCCACATGCCGTCGGTCACGACGTTCTCTTCGGCCTTCTCCGTCAAGCGCAAGCGCCACAACGGATCGCTGCCGTAGCCGAACAGCGGCTTCTCCATGGCGTTGGCGATGATGCCGCGCTCGGCGTCGAGCCGGAACTGCAGCGAGGCGGCGCGCGTTTCATCGATCATGCCGGCGAAGTCCAGGATCGACTCGCCCGTGAACGCCCCGGTCACCCGCGCCACCATGTAGCCGGCGGGCGCGGCGATCAGGATCAGCACGAGCAGCGACGTCCGCAGCCAGCGCGTCGCCGAAAGCGCGATCATCGCCACGTGAAGGATGACGATCGTGCCCAGGACCTTGCACAGGAGGGTCGTTCCCCAGAGCCCCAGGACGAGCAGGCCGGCGGGCAAACCCCAGATCTCGCGGATCGCCTTGGTCTTCCAGAGCCAGAACGCGGCCAGCGTACACGTGAGCATGAACATGCTCAGCGCCAAGCCGTGCCCGATGAAGACGGTGGGGCGGTAACCCGGCAACCCCAGGCCCGAGCCGCGCAGCATGCCCGACGCCGCGAACCCGTAGAAGGTACGGTGCAACTGCGGGCTCATGCGGATTTCCCAGAGGCACAGCGGCGCGTAGATCAAGCCCGCGACGAACAACCCGACGGCCAGCTCGCGGATGGCGGCCAGGTCGGTGAAGTAGATGCGCCCGATCAGGTAGGGGATGCCCCAGTTGAGGATCGCCGTCAGCGAGCGGCTGGCGCCATCGTACATGCCGCGGCTGTTGACGATCGAGGAGATGAACGGCACGACGACCCAGATGAGGATCGGCAGGTCAAACCAGCGCGGGCGGAATGACGCGAGCCTCTGGGCGTCGAACACCGCGACCGCCAGCAGGACCGTCGCGGTCGTGATGGTGACTTTCGTGAGTTCCGGCAACCCCTGAAGCTGAATGGTCAGCAGCGGCAGGAACATCCACCCGCCGAGGAACGAGGCGATGACCGCCTGGCGCGGCGTGAGCATGGCGAACAGCAGGATCACTGCCGGCACCCATGCGAACAGCGCGAAGAAGGCGATCTGCATCATGGCTAAGTGGCACGGGCTTCTAGCCCGTGTTCTCGCTTAAGACACGGGCGCGAAGCCCGTGCCACGTTTGAATCGCGCGACCGTACGACGGTACAGGTCGACACTTTGAGCGGCAATCACGTCCGGATGGAACCGGGCGGAATCGGCCATGGCGCGCGCACCCAGCGCGGCCGCTCGTTGGGGGTGCTCCAATAACGCGAGCACCTTCCCCGCTAAATCATCGGCATCACCGGGCCGCGCGACCAGCGCGTTTATGCCGTCGCTGACGATTTCTCCCAAGCCGCCCGCGTCGGTCGACACCACGGGGCTCCCGGCCGCCATCGCTTCGACGGCGGCGATGCCAAAGGTCTCATAACGGGATGCAACCACGGTCACCGCGGCACGTTGACGCAGTTGTGCGATCTGCTCGTGCGTTTGGACACCCAGCCACTCGAAGCGCTCTCGCGCACGAGGATCGGTCAGTTTCGCCGAGACGTATTCGCCTAGCAACCAGCGTTTTCCCGTGCCGTCCAGGAAACCGCGATCGGGACCCGCAAAGGTCAGGCGCGCGGTCGGATGTTTCTCGGCGATGCGCGCGAAGGCGTCGATCACCGTGTCCCCGCCCTTGTGCCGATCGAATCGGCCGACGAAGAGAATGTGATCTCGCTCACACGTCTGCGGCGACCAGCGGCTCTCGAGCGGGCAGGGCGGGACGGGGTTGTAGATGACCTGGGCATTGGGCAGCTCGATGCCGTAATGCTCGCGCGTCGCGCGCAGGACCTGCTGCGACACGCCCGTCACCACGGCGGCGGCGAGGAGGCCGGGCAGCTCGAGCTGGTCGCGCTGGCGGAACGTCTGGTCCTGCGGCACGCCCAGCGCGGGGCCGTTGAGGAACCACGGGCCGTGCAGCCGCACGATGACCGGCACGGAAACGGCCGGCGCGATCATCCCCGCCAGGCCGAAGGCTTCTTCGATCTCGAACAGGTCGAGGGCGTGCTCGCGCGCGAGTCGATTGACCGTCGCCGCGATGACTCGGGCGCGCTGTCGCACGCTCGCCGGGTCGTCCGGTTTCAGCGGCTTGCTGAACGCGCCGCACAACCGCCCGATCATCGACCGGCGCGGCGAAGTGAGCAGCGCGACGCGCCCCTCCGGTGATCCGTCGCCGACGAACTTCGGCGTCACGACCCATCCCTGCACGCCCGGCTGCGAGCGCAGCCCGTCGATCACGTTCCCCACGTACGACACGATCCCGTTCGCCATCCGCCCGGCAGGCCAGCCGGGGGTGAAGTAGGCGATGTTGAGCACGTTCGCGTCGCGGGGTAGCCCGGCGTCAGAGGAGATTGTGGCCTTGATCGTCATGCCTTCTCTTAAATTCACTTCGATGTTCGGTGTTCGATGTCGGATGTTCGATGTTCCTCGTCACTCGAGTTAGCGCGAACTCCGAACATCCAACATCGAACACCGAACATCGAATGAAACTCACCGTCCCCGCAGCGAGCAGTACATCACCCGCCACGACTCGACCGAAAACGGTGACTTCCGCAACGCCTTGCGCGCATGCTTCCGCGCCGACGCGACGTGCCCGCCCTGCAGCGCCCACCATGCCCACTTGCGGTGCTGCTGCGTTTCCGACCGCTGGTTGATGCGATCGAACCCGATGCTCCCAGCCGGTTGCAGCCCGCGGCGCTCGTACGCCTGGCGGACGATCTCGCGGCAGGTCTCCAGTTGTTTGGCCATCTTCGCGTGGCCGACGCTGCCCATGTGCTGGCGGTACTTCAGCAGCACCTCGCGCACATTGGCGAGCTTGCCGATCTCCGCGAGGCGCAGGAACAGATCGAGATCCTGGGCCGCGGGCCATTTCCGGTACATGCCGACTCGTTCCAGTGCCTCGCGGCGGAAGATCAGGGCAGGGTGATAAAACACCTGTCCGCCGCCCGTGAGGTGGGCGGAGTCGATCTCCTCGTGCGTCCAGCGCGGCGGATCGGGCATCTCGCGCAGCGGGGCGCCCTCGGCGTCGATGATCAGCACTGGGCAGCCAACGGCGACAACCTCAGGATGCTCGCTCAGGAATGCGACCTGTTTCTCAAACCGCTGTGGCAGCGAGACGTCATCCGCGTCCATCCGTGCGAGGAGTTTTCCTCGCGAGGCTTCGATCCCGTCGTTCAGCGCCTTCCACACGCCGGTGTTCGGCCTGCTGATGACCTTGACGCGCGCGTCGCGCCTTGCGAAGTCGTTGAGGATCGCGAGCGAATCGTCAGTGGAGCCGTCGTCCACGCAGACGAACTCAAAATCTCGGAACGTCTGCGCAAGGATCGACTCTGCCGCCTCCGCCAGGTACTGACGGGCGTTGTAGACGGGCATCACGACGGAGATGAGGGGGGCGTCAGACATTTCTTCGTCAACGGGTTCATCTTGTCATCCTGAGGTACTCCGAAGGATCTGGCCAAGCATGGAAAGCCTTCACGCTCGTAGCCAGATCCTTCGGAGTACCTCAGGATGACAATCGTTGCCTTATCCCAATACGAACACGCGCAGCATCACGCGCCACGAATCGAGCGTGAAGGGCTCGCGCTTCAGCGCGTCGATCGCATGTTTCTTCGCGACGTCGCGATTCTTCGCCTTCAGCGCCGTCCGCGCCCAACGGCGCAACTGCTCTGCCACCGGCAGCGGCGTGAAGATCGCTTTCGGCCACTCCGCCGGCGGCGTCCGGCCGCGGCGGGTGTATGCGTCCTGCAATATGATCGACTTCACCCGACGCTGCTCTTCGAACTTGGTGAATCCGACGCTTTCGGAGTGATACCGGTACTTCAGCAGGATCTCCGGCAGGTTCGCCAGCCGACCTACTTCGGCCAAACGGAGCCACAGGTCGAGGTCCTGGCTCGTTTTGAACTGCTCGCGATATCCGCCCACGGTCGCGACCGCGTCCCGTCGCATCATCGCGACGGGGTGCGTGATCGCCCAGCCGAGCCCCTCCTCGATCAACTGGCGGTCGATTTCTTCGTGCGTGAGCTTGTGGTCCGATTCGCTCAGCGGCGAGCCGTAGGGATCGACGCGCAACACCCGCGCCCCGACGCACACGCAATCCGGATTCGCTCGCAAAAACGCGACCTGCTTCTCGAACCGAGTGGGGAGCGACACGTCGTCCGCGTCCATCCGTGCGACGAACTCGCCCCGGGCCAGGCCGAGGCCCTCATTCAGCGTCTTCGTGAGCCCCTTGTTCGGTCGACTGATCAGGCGGACGCGCGGATCGCGGTCGACATAGTTCTGAAGCAGGGCTTTGGAGCCGTCGGTCGAGCCGTCATCGATCAGGATGAACTCGAAGGCGCCGAAGGTCTGCGCGAGGATGCTCTCGACCGCCTCGGGCGCGTAGCGCTCGCCGTTGTAGACGGACATGATGACGGAGATCGCTGGCGTGGTGGACATCGCTCTCCACGGAAGATAAAGCCGTCCCCATTTTCCTTCCGGGGATCGTCATCCTGAGGTACTCCGAAGGATCTAGCCACGAATGAAGGGCCCTCACGTTCGCGGCGAGATCCTTCGGAGTACCTCAGGATGACAATGCTATCGGCCGCGCACGGCGCACAGCGCCAGTCGCCAGGCCTCGGGCTTGAACGGGCCCATTTTCAGGGCGTCGCGCGCGTGTTGCCGGGCGGCGCCTTTGTTGCCGATCTTCAGCGCCCGCCAGCCCCAGGTGCACGTCTGCTCGAACTTCGGCGGCGGGTGGCGGCGCTTGAATTCCATGCCCGGCGGCATCGGGACGCCGCGCCGCGCATACGCCTCCTCCATCAGCTTCTGCTTGATCGACCGCTGCTCTTCATGGCGGAGGTGGTTCGCGCTCTCGTAGTGCATCCGGTACCGCAGCAGGTGCTCGGGGATGTTGTGGAGCTTGCCGATCTCCGCGAGGCGCAGGAACAGATCGAGGTCTTCCGAATGCTGCCATGGCTCGCGATACCCGCCCACGCGGCGCACGGCCTCCGTGCGCATCATGATCGTCGGGTGCACGACCGCGAACCCCCGGCCGGTCATCAGTTCCTTGTCGATCCCGTCGTGCTCCACCTCGTGAACGAGCCGGTCGAGGACCGAGTCATACGGATCGATCGTCTCGACGTACGTGCCGACGCCGACGCACTCCGGATGCTCGCTCAGGTACGCGACCTGCTTCTCAAACCGCTGCGGCAGGGCGACGTCATCGGCGTCCATCCGCGCGATGTATTCCCCCCGCGCCCGCGCGATGCCGTCGTTCAACGCCCCGACGATCCCCGTGTTCGGTCGGCTGATGATGACGATCCGCGGGTCCTCCGTCGCGAAGTGCTGGAGGAGTGCGAGCGTGCCGTCGGTCGAGCCGTCGTCGACGATGACGAACTCGAAATCGCCAAACGTCTGGCTCAGGATGCTGCGGATCGTCTGCCCGACGTAACGCCGCGCGTTGTACGCCGGCATGACGACCGACACGGTGGGGTTGCCCATGGTTCTAAGTAAATGATCACGCATGCCGCGCGTCATCCTGAGGTACTCCGAAGGATCTAGCCACGAACGTAACGGCCTTCCATCCTCGGCTAGATCCTTCGGAGTACCTCAGGATGACAGAGGCAATTGTGTCAGAATCGCGCCTCCTGTTCAGTAGCCCCGAATGGCGCAGAACAGGACGCGCCACGATTCGATCGAGAGGCTGGCGCGGGAGAAGGTCGAGAAGGCGTATTTGCGCGCCGCGGCGAGGTCGTGCGTGTTCAGCGCCTGCCACGCGCGGCCGCGCAGCGCGTTGGCTTCCTTCAGCCGCCGACGATGGCGCACGATCAGCCGTCTTGATGGCGAGAGGTTGTGCCAGTACATCCGGTGGATCTCGTCGTTCTCCGGGTGGAACCGATCGCCCTCGGCCATCGTCTTGCTCTCGCCGTGCAACCGGAACACCGCCAGGCACTGGTGCACGACGTACGGCGACACCCTGCCTTCGAAGCGCAGGCGCATCCAGTATTCGTAGTCGAAGCTGTAGTGCAGCTCTTCGGAGAACCCGCCGACCTTCTTCCAGAGTTGCGACGACCAGAACGTCGACTGCTGCGGGATCGGGTTGTGAACGAACCAGTGTGCCGGATCGACGCACGCCTTCACGGGGTACGGCCACTCGCCTCCGTCGGCTTCAAGGTAACGGGCCCAGCCGACGATCCACTGATGGCCTTCCTCGTATGCCTTGGCGGCGTGGTGGAGGGCGCCGGGCTCGAAATAGTCGTCGCTGTTGATGTAGGCGAAGAGATCGCCGGATGCCCGGCAGAAGCCCTTGTTGATCGCGTGGCTCTGGCCGGTGTCCTTCTCGCTCACCCAGCCGGCGAGGTGTTTCTCGTACTTGCGGATGACGTCGACGCTCTCATCGGTGCTGCCGCCGTCGACGATGAAGTACTCGAGGTTGGGGTAGCCCTGATCGAGGACGGAGCGGATCGTCTGCTCGATGTAGCGGCCCTGGTTGAAGCTGGGCGTGACAATCGTGATCTTCGGCAACGCCATGGACACCCAATCTTCCCAAAGCCATGCGCTTCCCGCGCGGTTTTCCCCGGGGCGGCCTATCGCATCGGATCGGTGGCGAGGGCGGCGGGGGCGACTGATTTGTCGGCCGGTCGACCCGCGACAGCGAGCAACCTCTCGTAAAGCCGGGCGTACGCCGACGCCTGCGCTTCGAGCGAATACTCGGCCACGGCGATTCGCCGGCAGTTCGCGGCCATTGTAGCGCGTGCTGCGTCGTCGGCCAACGCTTTCGTGATCGCGTGGCGCAATCCTGCGACATCGCCCACCGGAGCGAGCCACCCCGTCACCCCCGGCCGCACCATGTCGCTCGGCCCGCCGCCGTCGAACGCGACGACGGGCGTGCCGCACGCCAGCGATTCGGTAACCGTCTGCCCGAACGACTCTTGCAGCGACGCGATGACGAACACGTCGGCCAGACTGTATGCCACCGACAGCAATCGATCGTTGTTGATCTTGCCGAGGTTCAGGTGGGGGATCGGCAGGTTCAGCGGCGATTTCAGCGCCCCGACGGACACGAGGAACGGCTTCCCTACGCCGCTCAGGCCGGATAACGCATCGACGACGTAACTGAACCCCTTGCGCTTCGTCTCGAGCGACTCGGAGGCGAAGAGGATCACCTTGGCGTCGCGCGGGACGTCAAACAGGTCGCGCGCGAAACCCTTGTCGCGCGGCGCGAAATCGTTCACGTCCAGCCCGTTCGGAATGACCGTGATCGGAAATGGCTTGAGCAGCGAGCTCCGTCGTGATTCGGAGGCGATCCATGTGCTCGTGCCGACCAGATGAAGCTGCCCCGGCGCGAGCTGCGCGAGGCTGCGCGACTTGCGCTGCCAGATCTGGTGCGAAAGGTCGTTCGGATCGGTCGACCCGAGCTGCGGGCATGCGCCGCACTGCGCCGCGAATCGGCCGCAGCCGTGATCGTAGTGACAGCCGCAGGTGAGCGGGGCCATGTCGGCCAGCCGCCACACGATCGGGATGTGCTTCGGCACGTTTGTGAAGAAATGCTCGTGATCGAGGTATTGCGCCACCCAGTGCAGGTTGATCACATCACACGGAAGAAGCTGCGGGACGATCGCGCCGGCGAAGGGGGTACGATCGTCGCTGAACTGCTCGTACCCCGCCGGGCGCGTGGCGGCGTACTTCTCGAAGTCCTTGCGAATCCGCCGTGCGCGAAGTCGGCCGCGCACGCGCGAACCGAGGTCATTGGGGATCTTGAACTGCGCCACGTCCGGATCCTTCGACCCGCGCCGCAGGACGAGCATGGTCGACTGATGGCCCAGCCGCTTCAGCCCCGAGTGCAGCCGATACGCCGCCCGCGCCGCGCCGCCGGTGCTGTCGCTCGTGCTGAGGTGAAGGATGCGCATGGGCGATTTCTTCCGGTCTCTCTGTACTCAGGCGAAGGGCCGGGGTAAAGCTCCGTTGCCGCTTCCTTATCGCTTGACTTCCCGCCAATTCGATGACAAAATGTACACAGTCTGATGCGGATCATTAGCGAGACCAGGTTGAAGCGGTTTTGGCAGGCGAACCCGCAACAGGCCCGATCACGAAAATCTCTCATACAGTGGCTAGCCCAGTCGAAAGCCGCGGCGTGGAAGAGTCCCGCCGACGTTAAGCGGACTTTCGGTAAGAACGTGGATTTCGTTCAGTCGGATAACGGTAGTCGCCTCGCGGTGTTCAACGTTTACGCGAACCATTACCGCCTGATCGCGGCCGTGCATTACCTCGCGGGGCACCCGATTAAAGGCCGCGTGTATGTTCTGCAGATCCTTACGCACGAAGAGTACGACGAGAACCGGTGGAAACAGGAGTTGTGATGGCCGTCGCGGTTGCCAATTTCGATAGTCTGCCCAAGACGTTCGATGGGTTGAATGCGATGCACGCGCTCCGCCCCATTCAGGACGACGTCGACCTCGATCGCGCGATGGAGTTTCTGGACAAACTTGCGGTCATGAAGAAGCGGACGAAGGATCAGGAAGACTACCTCGAAACGCTGACCACTTTGGTCGAGAAGTACGAGGCAGAGAACGACCCGATCCAGACTGGAGATTTGTCCGTCATCGAGATTTTGAAATCCCTAATGGAGGCGCGTGGGATGTCGGCGTCAGACCTCGGTCGGGTCCTGGGAAGTCGCGAACTCGGCAGCGTGATCCTGCGGGGCGGGCGTCAGCTCAGCAAATCGCACATTATGAGGCTCGCGGAGCACTTCAGTGTTAGTCTCGCCCTGTTCATCCGTCCTTGATCTTACCGCCGGTCGTGCACGTTAGCCCCCTTTTCCTCCCCCAGCGCAGCTCCGAAACCCGTTACGGCTCGGAGGCGAACGGATTCGCTCCAAACGCGTTCATTCCTTCGTCCACGTTGCCGGCAGGACGAAGTAGCCCTGGTGCTTCTTCGGCAGCATGCCGGTGCCCAGGACGTTCGCCGGGGTGACGTCGAGCCGGTCGACGCGCTCGATTTGCTCGATGATGCCGTAGCCGTCGCTCATCACCAGCTCGACGTAGTAGCTGCCGGGGATCAGCGGCAGGTTGGGGACGCGGCAGGTGAAGCGGCCCTTGGCGGCGCCGTCGAAGGTGAAGCCGCTGTGGTAGCGCGTGTGGAAAAACAGCACGCGGTGGCCGCGCTCGTTGTGGATGGCGATGCCGCAGGTGGCGTCGCGCAGGTCGTCGAAGTCCTGCGCCTCGATCTCGAACGTCACCTCGCCGCCGCACTCGACGATGTTGCGGTGGCCGGAGGTCGTGTGCATCGTGAGGTTCTGGAAGATGTGCGGGCGCTTCTTGTGCTGCTTGCGCGGGCGCAGGGGGAGCGGGACGGTTTCGTCCACGTTGGCCAGGGCGGTGTAGCGCTTCACGCCTTCCTCGGCGCTGACGCGCTCGCGTGCGCGGCCCTTGTCGATCAGGACGCAGTGCGTGCAGAGGGTCGCGACGGCGTCCATGTTGTGGCTGACGAACAGGACGGTGCGGCCTTCCTTGACGACGTCGCCCATCTTCCCGAGACACTTCTTCTGGAACGACGCATCGCCAACGGCGAGCACTTCGTCGACGATCAGCACCTCGGGCTCCAGGTGGGCCGCGACGGAGAACGCCAGGCGCACGTACATGCCGGAGCTGTAGCGTTTCACCGGCGTGTCGAGGAATTTCTCCACCTCGGAGAACTCGACGATCTCGTCGAACTTCCGTTTGATCTCGGCCTTGCTCATGCCCAGGATCGCGCCGTTGAGGAAGATGTTCTCGCGGCCGGAGAGTTCGGGGTGGAAGCCGGTGCCGACTTCGAGCAGCGACGCGACGCGCCCGCGGACGCGGGCGAGGCCTTCGGTCGGCTCGGTGATGCGCGAGAGCACTTTCAGGAGCGTGCTCTTGCCCGCGCCGTTGCGGCCGATGATGCCGCACACCTCGCCCTGGTTCACCTGGAAGTGGATGTCGCGGATGGCCCAGTAGGTGTCTTCGCTGTCGTCCCAGTCCTCGCTCTTCATGCGCAGCCGCTTGAGCGGGGTTTTGGCCAGCTCGATGAGCTTCTCGCCGAAGTTCGTGTGCGTCGGGTGGGCCACGCCGATGCGGTAAGCCTTGCCGATGCCCTCAACGCTGATGACGGGTGCGCTCATGGGATGGTGTTACGTAATGTCGGCGAAGCGCCGCTCGGTCTTGCGGAAGTAGAACAACCCCCAGACGAACAGCGCGATCACGAAGATTACCGAATAGATGAAATGGCCAACGTGCAACGTCCAGCCGTGGAAGATGGCGGCGCGGAAGGCGTCGACGATGCCCGCGATCGGGTTGCCGTACCGCAGCCACGGGTACGCGCGGAGCACGGTGGATGGGAACGCGACCGCGCTGAGCAGCATCAGGACCTGCACCATGAACGGGATCACAAACCGCACGTCGCGGTACGTCACCGTCAACGCGGAAAGCGACAGGGCGAACCCGAGAGCCGTGATCATCGTGATCACGATGAGGAACGGCACGAAGATGACCGTCCACGCAGGCATGACCCCGTTGAGCGCGAGCATCAATGCGAATACGCACCAGGAGATCGTCATGTCAACCAAGCCGCCGCCGACGATCGACGACGGGATGAACAGCCGCGGCAGGTAAATCTTGTTCAGGAGGTTCTGCTGGCTGACCAGCGACATGCCACCCATGCTGATGCCGGCCTGGATCATCATCCAGGGGATAATGCCCGCGAAGATGAAGACGGAATAGGGCAGCCCTTCGGGCAGGTACTGCTTCATCCCGCCCGCGCGGCCAAAAATCAGGGTGTAAATCGATACCGTCAGCAGCGGGGCGAACACGGCCCAGGCGAACCCGAGGGCGGCCTGCTTGTAGCGAACCTTCACGTCGCGCCAGACGAGGAAGTACATCAGCTCGCGGAAGCGCCACAGCTCGCCCCAATCGATGCCGATCCACCCCTTGCGCGGGCGGATGATCATCTCGGGCGCGTCCGGGTGCTCGACGTGCTGCGGCACAGCCGTCGGCTCATCGGGCGTCGGCGCGGAAATCCCTGGCACTTCGGTTACGGACATAGTCATAACGCCATCGAAACCCACTGAGGCGGCGGTCGGACAGAACGACTCTGCGGCACGCCGGTTCAACACGCAAACCGGCGCACCATTGTTCGCATATCGACTGTTCAGGCAACGGCCAATAGGAACGACCGACCGAGAAAATCATGAGCCCGCCGCTTCCGATAACGTAGCGCGAGGAATCGGTCAGCGCGCAAACTGCGGACCGGTCTGGATCGACCCGGCGGAGGCGGGTTCACCCTCGGCGGCGGCGTCCGGGGCAGGCAAATCCGGCGTGGGCATGGGAAAGGCGGGCTTTGGCGAGTCCTTGTTCATGATCCAGTCATAGATTCGCAGGACTTGCGCCGCCTTGGCGTCCCACGTGAATTGCTCGTGCGCGCGGCGCCAGGCCGGCTCACTCTTGGCGTCGATCGCGGCGGGGTTGGCAGCCAATTCGGTGAGGATCTGACGGAGGCGGCTGATGATCTGGTCGCGCGTGCCGATGGGGATCAGGAAACCCGTGCGGTCCGTCACCAGTTCCCCGAGTCCGCCGTAATCCGTCACGACCGGCACGACGCCCGCGGCCATGGCTTCCAGCGCGACGCCGCCGCCGAACTCGCGGATGCTGGGGAAGGTCAGCAGGTCCGCCTCGATCAGCCGATCCTGGATCCCTTCATGCTTGACCCAGCCGGCGAAGTTCACGCCGTTCGACGGCAAGCCCAATGCCGCGACGCGCTCGCGCAACTGCGGGAGCTGGGGGCCGTCGCCGACGATATCGATCTTCATCGCGCCGCTCTTGATCAGCTCGCTGGCGGCTTCGATGAGCATGTCCGCGCCTTTGTACGGCACCAGGCGCCCGATGAAGATCGCTCGGATCGGGCGGGCGGCGCTGCGGGTGCGCCGACGCGCGAATCGAGCGGGGTCGATCGCGTTCTCGGCCAGATAAAAGCACTTCTGGCGATACTTTTCCGGCATCTGCGCCCAGGTCGAGCGAGAGCCGATCAGAATGGCCGTCGCGCTGCGGCGCGTGGAACCATAGCCGGGCAGCAGCTTGTACGCGTTGCGAACGTAGCTCAGCCATTCCTTCTCTTCGCGCCGCGCCTGATCGAATCCCTTCGGCCAAGGGACGCCGCCGTTGAGCGGTCCCCACACGAAGGGCACGCCTGCGCGGCGACACTTGCTCGCCAGCCGGCTCGGCGTTGTCGGGCTGAGCGGCGTAATCTGGTGGACGATGTCGAACTCGCCCGCGCGTAGCCGCGCGCCGAACTGCTTCCACACGAGGTGTTCGAAGTAGGGGTACTCGAGCGAGTTCAGTGCCGTAACGACGGTCCACCCCTTCCCCTTGCCGCCGCGGAACCACTTGCGGAGCTTCTGAATCCGCCGCGCCACGGCCTCGGAGTCGATGGCGGTGAAGTCTGCGCCTTCGACCAGTCCGGCGCGCAGGATGGCGGCGCGATTGCGGACCTGCGTAATCAGATGCGTGTCGGCGACCCGCGCCAGCGCCCGCGCGTGGGACCAGCCCACGAGTGGAACGCTGACCCACTCCGGGTTAGCGGATTCGGCGATGAGCAGGACGCGGGGTTTAGGCATACATGATCGGAGCGGCGGACATCCTAATGGTGCGACGAGAGGTTTATCGACCAGCCCCGCGACCGGTTGGGGGAAAAACGCCAACGGAGTTTGCCCAGCCTTCCAATCGTGCGCGAATGTCGTGACAAACGCGCAAAAGGACTTAGAGAATCTCGGATCCGGGAAGAATTTTTCGCGCGACTTTTCGGGCGTTTCCGGCGATTCCGCAAATCGTCGTGCGCGATCGTCACGACAATCGCGCACGGACCGACCATGCGGGGAGCGGGTGAGTCGGCAGCCGGGCGCCGCGTCGAATTCCGGAGCGGTAAACGATGCTACGGGATGCAACCGGGCGCAACAATATTTTCGCGGGCGCGGTCGCGCGATTTGCAAACCCGGCTGGCAAGAGGAACGCGAGAGTCGACTGACAGCGAGCGCGCAGAACTGTTGCGTTCGGTACGTCTGAGTCGCGGCGCGGGTGCCGGAAGACGAGAAGCCAAAAAATGATCGCGCCTTTCAGAAAATTGACTGTTGCAATTCACCCATTGAACCTGATAGGTGTGCGAAGGACAAACACTTCGGTGTTTCTGCAAGGTTGTTCTCAAAAAGATGGAGTCGTTCTCAATCAGGGGTTCGATTCGCTTTGACAATTCAGCTCTCTGCGTAAACGCAGAGCGCGTCGTGAACGGATTTGCGGTTCTCGTCGCTAGAGCTGACGTTCGGCTTGAGCGGCGAAACATTGCACGCATAACTCGTGCGAAGGCAGGCGACTCATTGCGTAATGAATCCTCTCGTACACGGGCGTCGGAAACCGCCATTCGAAGGGCCGCATCGATGGTCGTCGAACCCCTCGAGCAGCGATCGCTGCTGGCGGCGACGATCGAAGTCCTCTCAAGCAGCACAGGAAGCACCGCGGTCTATACGTCGTCCAACGGGACGGCGTTCGTTCAAGGAACCGCTGTCCATGTCCGTGCGTCTACGAGCACGTTCGAGGGGACGGGCAGCCAAGACCCGCTCAAATCGAGAATTTCGTGGAACTTCGGCGATGAGACGGCAGGCTCGGACTACAACACGTTGCCCGGTTTCAACGCGGCCCACGTCTACGATACGACCGGGACGTACACGATCACGCTGACGATCGACGACCCGTCGAGCGGATCACCCGTCACGGACACGATCACCGTTCAGATCAACGCAGATACGCGCAGCGCGATTCACGTTGACAGCGATTTGGGAAGCGACATTAGCGGCAACGGCTCACAGGGCAGTCCGTACAAGACATTGGGGAAGGCCGACGACTTCCTCGCGGACAACACGCGGATCCTCTTCAAGCGAGGTGCGACCAACACGTACGACGTGACCTCCGAGGTCAACTTTGCGAACATCGACAACGTCCTGATTGGAAACTACGGCACCACCGGCGCAATCCCGACGTTACGGTGGGCGAAGCAGAGCGGCGGCAATTACGTCGGTGGCGCGTTCTTCAACCTTGCTCCGTCGTCGAACCGCATCCAGATTCAGAGCATTCACTTCGTGAGCGCCAGCACGGCGCTCGATCCGAAGGATGGTCCCTACACCCGCGGGAACGTCGCGGATCTTGAAGGGAAGAACATCCTGGTTCGCGACACGACGTTCGACAACCTCAACAGCTACCACGAGGCAACGTCCAGCACTGGAGATGGCGTCGGCATCCTGGTGCAGGACAACCGCCAGGTCGACGGCTCAGATGACGATTCGTTGCAGCGGTACTTCCTTTTTTTCGAGGGCCCCACGGACGTCACGGTCATTGGCAACAAGGTGAACAAGTCGTGGTACGAGATTCCCGTGCGTTTTTCCAAGAGCACGCGCGCGCTCGCGTACGCGAACGACTTGACCAACCTCAAACTCACGGGCCCGTCGCACAAGGGCGCGCTGCGCATGCACCAAGGCGCGTACCAGTACGCAGCGGAGAACATTCTTACCAGCGGCAGCGCTAATGATTTCGGCCCTTTGAACGGCGGTACGGGTGATCCCACTGGCGCCGCGGCGTGGTATGTCTTCGACGGAAACGACGTCAGTGGATCGCTCCGGCTCGGGCACGGTCTGGACGGCGGCGTGGTCCGCAACAACGTCTTCAGAGCAGCACCCGACGGTACCACCGCCGACGTCATCTTCGTCCTTGAGGATTCTACCGGCCGTTACGCATCGGACCACAAAGTGGAGAATGTGCACATCCTCCACAACACGAGTCTGATCAACAGCAACTCTGCCGCGTTCTTGGAGACGCACGAGGTTGACATCGACCGCGTTGACTCGCTGACGCTGCTCAACAATCTGAACATGGGAACCGGCTCGACGCAGGACAACATCAACGTCAGGAACAACGGAAGCGGCGGCACGGGCGTGTTCACGCGCGTCGATGATAACGTCTGGATCTCCGACGGGGGTCAATCGCGGTTCAAGGTCGGTAACAGTGGCGGCTACGCGTCGATCAATCTGAGCGCGTGGAACTCAAGCGGCGGCGGAAACTGGTCGCCTGACGGCGACGACATTGCGCGTCCGGCGGGCCTCGCGCTCGACTCGGACGACAAGCCAACGACGGCCGACGTGGATATCGCCGCGCGGTCGGATTATGCCCGCTTTGACCGCGATGGTGTCCTCCGCCCGGCTACGAACGCGACGGCGGGCGCTGTCCAGCGCTCGGCCGACACCACCCCACCGGCAGAACCGACAGGATTGACCGCCACGCCATCGGCAAGCGGCATCCTGCTCGACTGGAACGATAACACCGAGAGCGACCTGGCCGGGTACCAGGTATGGCGCGCCCCCGACCTGGCGGGGCCGTGGACGAACCTGACACCGTCCCTGCTCACGAGTTCGACGTACAACGACACGGCTGCCCCCGCCGGGCAGGCGAGCTACTACCTGGTCTTTGCCTTCGACACGATCTTCAACGCATCGACCTCCGCCGACGTCAGCGCCACGCGCCCCGGGTCGACCGTCGACATCCCGGCCTCTCACGATGCGCAGGTCCG
Source organism: Tepidisphaeraceae bacterium (assembly GCA_049679725.1). Lineage (GTDB taxonomy): Bacteria > Planctomycetota > Phycisphaerae > Tepidisphaerales > Tepidisphaeraceae > DASYWJ01. Next base: position 2,118 of record JBAUGM010000853.1, on the reverse strand, counting down.
CGACGGTGCGAACGCCAGCACGAACTACGGTTCGAGCACGGTCATGGAGGTGAAGGTTTCCGGCACGGCCGGAAACACGCGCGAGGCGTACCTCACGTTCAGCCTCGCCGGCATCGACTCGGTTGCGTCCGCGAAGCTCAAGCTCAACGGTTATCTCACCAACGGTACCGACACGGTAAACGTGACGGCGTACGAAGCGGCGACCACGCCGATTAATGAGGGCACGATCACCTGGAACAATAAGCCCGGGTCCACGGGTTCCGCCCTCGCTACGACTGCCGTTACCAGCACCGCCGCTCACACGTACGAATGGGATCTGTCCACTTGGCTGCGCGATAAGAAGCGAAGCGGCGCGTCAACGGTGACCGTTGTGCTGAAGAGCGCGGGTACGACCACCGCCATCGCGAACTTCAGTTCGGAAGAAGCGTCGAGTGGCGACCCGGTTCTTGCAGTCGTCGAAGCCGATGTGCGCATTCCTTCCGCCGATGCGCACGTGCGCGATGGGACGCACGCCAACACGAACTTCGGTTCGAACGCGGTGATGGAAGTGAAGGTGTCCACGACGGACTTCACGCGCGAGACGTACCTGAAGTTCGACCTCGCGAACCTGGGGACCGTCGGTTCGGCCAAGCTCCGCTTGTTCGGGTACCTGACGGGCGCAACGACTCCAGTCAGCGTCGCGGCATACGACGTGGCGAGCACGTCGTGGACGGAAGGCGGCATCACGTGGAATACCAAGCCCGCCAGCACTGGTTCCGCGCTGGCCACCACGAGCGTGACGAGCACGACCGGTGCCTGGTACGAGTGGGACGTGACGAGCTGGCTTCAGGCGAAGAAGTCCGCCGGCGCGACGACGGCCTCTCTCGTTCTGAAGGGAACGGCCGTGGCCGACCCCCTCGTCAACTTCACGTCCGGTGAGGGGACGAGTAGCCTGCCAGAGCTCTTCATCACGCCGTAGCGGCGAGATCGGAATTCCACAAAACTAGCCGGCCCCATCGCGTCCAAATCGCGACGGGGCCGGTTTCTGTCTCGCGGCGATCGATGGTTAAACCGCCCCGAGGGCGGCCCGCATCCATCGATGGTTTTCGCCCTTGTGGATGGCCACGAAGTCGTGCCCGGGAAGGTGGGTTGCGCCGTTGACTGGAGTTGCGCGCATCCGCAGCCAGCGCTTGGGCAGTGCGAGAAAGTCATATCCGTGGGCTGCGAGAATCTGGACGGTCGGGTGCGACGCGAACGTCTCGTGCCTGTTCAATTCGAATAGAATGGTGTGCGGCGGGTTTCTCGACAGCAGCGGCGCCGCACCGCGCAGCACCTCGGGCTCGTACCCCTCGACGTCGATCTTCACCAGTCGGATCGGACGGTCCAGCGGCAGGGACGGAATGGCGGCCAACTGCTTCACAGGAACACGGACGCGCGTGCCCCGGGCGTTGGACCGAAGCGACGCCTGACCAGCATGATTGACCGGGACGTGAAGATCGAGTTCAGCTTCCTCCGTGCCGAGCGCCACGGGATGGACGGTTACGTTCGCCGCGTAGTTACGGTCGATCGACTGTTGAAGCAGCTCGACCATCCGCGGGTTAGGCTCGAACGCATGGACGCGCCCCTCCGGTCCGACGAGCGATGACAGAAGCATCGTCACGAGACCGAGGTTGGCGCCGATGTCCAACACGGTATCCCCGGGCCTCACCAGCCGCCGGCAGACCCATGACACCTTTCGATCGAGGTCGCCCGAGTAGAACGCCGCCCGCCCGACATAGTCGTCAATTGGGACGAGCAGCTCGCGCCCGCACCGCAACCGCGCCCAATGAAGGCCCTCGCCGTCGCCCGCGAGTTTTCGGACGAGCGGCGTGTTTGCGACAGTGCCGCAGCCGCTGTACAGCGGATACTGGTGCATCATCAGGGCTACAAGATTCTGTCGAAGCGTCGGCATGCTCTCTCCTTTCTCGGAAGACGGGAACAGATACTCACTTCGGCTCTGGAGGGCAAGGACATCACGAAATCGGCGCGCCGCGGGGGTCCAATTCGGGAGGGCGAGGCTCCGCCCGAGCCGTCCTTCTCGGGCAAGAAATGCCGGCTGGGTCTAACTCAAGTTCTTGGCGGTTGCTGACGGCATGCTCT
>JBAUGM010000852.1:0-5828 GCA_049679725.1 Tepidisphaeraceae bacterium | reverse complement strand
CGGCGTCTGCTCTGCCCCCTCTCCCCCACCCTCTCCCCGCGTACGGGGAGAGGGAGAAATGATGAAACTCCTGATCGTCATCGTGAACTGGCGCACGGCCGACCTGACGGTCGACTGCCTGCGCACGCTCGCGCCGGAGGTCGACGCCGTGCCCGGCGGGACGCGCGTCGTGGTCACCGACAACGCGTCCGGCGACGACTCGATCACGAAGATCCGCGCCGCCATTGACGAGAGCGGCTGGGGTGCCTGGGCCTCCGTCCTCCCCCTCGAGCGCAACGGCGGCTTCGCGTACGGCAACAACGGCGCGATCCGGCCGGCGCTCGAATCCAGCGATCCGCCGCAGTACGTCTTCATGCTCAACCCGGACACGCTCGTGAAGTCCGGGGCGCTGAAAGCGAGCGTCGACTTCCTCGATACGAATCCCACCGTCGGCATCATCGGGACGCGGGTGATCAACGAGGACGGCAGCGTCCGCCGCTCGGCGTTCCGCTTCCACAGCGTGGCGGCCGAACTGGAGCAGGGCCTCCGGGTGGGCGTCGTAACGAAAATGCTGTCTGAACGGATCGTCGCCCGGCCAATCCCGGAACAAACGTGCGAAGTGGACTGGGTTTCCGGCGCCAGCATGCTCGTCCGGCGAGAAGTGTTTAAGGACGTTGGCCTTCTGGACGAATCATATTTTATGTATTTCGAGGAGACGGACTTCTGTCTCCGCGCCCGCCGCAAGGGCTGGTCCTGCTGGTACGTGCCGCAGGCCGCGATCGTGCACCTGGTCGGTCAGGCCTCGGGCGTGACCGGCGCGAAGAGATCGGTCAAGCGAAGGCCGCGCTACTGGTTCGACTCGCGACGCCGCTATTTCATGGTCAACCACGGCCCGGTCACGGTGCTGGCGGCGGACATGGCGTGGGCGGCGTCGTTCGGGCTGAGCAGCGTGTGGCGACGGCTGATGTTCAAGCCGCGCACGGACCCGCCATTGCTGTGGTGGGACTTCGTGCGGCACAGCGTGGTTTCATGGTCCCATCGACGGTAGACGACAAGATCGCCGACGCCCTGCACCCCCCGCTCCCCCCGGGCGCGCGCATGGGCCCGCACGCCATCGACGAGCGGCTCGGCACGACCAACCAGAACCCGTTCGGCATGACGCTGGTGGACCTGTGGCGCGAAGATTTCGAAACCCACGACCGCGAGCTGTTCTCGCAGGGCTTCTGGGCGATCGCGCTGCACCGTTACGGCAACTGGCGGATGGACATCAAAAACCGCTGGCTGCGCATGCCGTTCTCCGTTGTCTACAAGGTGCTCTACAAGTTCGTCGAGTGGACGTGCGGCATCAGCCTGAACTACCCCGTGCGCGTCGGGCGGCGCGTGCGGATCTGGCACCACAGCGGGATGATTCTGGGCGCGCGATCGATCGGGAACGACGTGCACCTCCGCCAGAACACGACGTTCGGCGTCGCGCGGCGGGGTGACCATCGCTCGCTCAAGCCGATCATCGAAGACCGCGTGGACATCGGCGCCGGCGTCGTCATCGCCGGCGCGATCACCATCGGCCACGACAGCGTGATCGGCGCGAATGCCGTGGTGCTCAAAGACGTGCCGCCGTACTCGCTTGCGGTGGGCGTGCCGGCGAAGGTGATCAAGACGTTCGCGCCGGGCGCGACACCAGCGCCTGCGCCATCGCCAGCGCCTGCTCCCGCGCCCGCGCCGACTGCGCACCCGGATCAGGTGAGCGAGTCGACGACCACATGACCGCCGCTTGCGGCGTCGCGGACCAGGACGCGCGGATCGGACAGTCATTGATCCGCGAAGCCGCAAGCGGCAACAACCCGCATGACCCAGCGCATCGGCATCATCGCCATCGGTCGCAACGAAGGAGAGCGTCTGCGCGCATGCCTTCGGTCCGTCATCGGTGACGATCGCGTCGTCGTGTACGTCGACTCCGGTTCGACGGACGGCAGCGTGGAGATGGCGCGGGCGATGGGAGCGGAAGTCGTCGCGCTCGACCTGACCCAACCGTTCACCGCGGCCCGGGCGCGGAACGCGGGATTTGAGCGTCTGGCGGAACTCGACCCGCGCATCGAATTCGTGCAGTTCGTGGATGGCGACTGCGAGGTGGTTGCGGGATGGATCGCTCGCGCGACCGGCGAACTGTCCGCTCAGCCGCAAGCCGCCGTCGTCTGCGGCCGGCGCCGCGAGCGGCGCCCGGAGGCGACGCTGTACAACCGCCTCTGCGACATCGAGTGGGACACGCCGATCGGCGAAGCCAAAGCCTGCGGCGGCGACGCGATGATCCGCGCGGCCGCGTTCCGTGACGTCGGCGGGTACGATCCGTCCGTCATCGCCGGCGAAGAGCCGGAGATGTGCGTGCGGCTGCGGGCGAAAGGCTGGACGATCCTCCGCGTCGACGCGGAGATGACATTGCACGACGCGGCCATGACGCGCTTCGGGCAGTGGTGGAAGCGCAACCTCCGCGCCGGTCATGCCGCCGCGGAAGGTTACGCGATGCACGGCGCCCCGCCCGAGCGGCACGGCGCGCACCGCGTGCGGAGCAACTGGGTGTACGGCATCGCCCTGCCGCTGCTGTCACTCGCGCTGGCATGGCCAACGCGCGGGATCAGCCTCGCGCTGCTGCTCGCCTGCCCGCTGCTCGCGTGGCGCGTCGCGGGACACGAGCGCCGCCGCGGACGATCGGCCCGCGACGCGCGGCTGTACGGGATCTTCGTCGCCCTCGGCAAATTGCCGCAGGCGATCGGGCAGGCGAGATATCATTGCGGCCGATTGTTCGGCCGGCGCAGCGGCTTGATCGAGTACAAGACCGTCGCGCAGGCGCACTAGATGGGAGCAAGCAATCTCGATCATCGTACGTTTACGTCATCCTGAGGTACTCCAAAGGATCTCGCTGCGAATGAAGGGCCTCACGGACTTCGCTAGATCCTTCGGAGTACCTCAGGATGACAATTCGTGCCCTGTTCGCGAATCGTGTTGAAGCAAAGAGGAAAAAGTTGACCGTTGAGGACTCCCAGTCCGCCGCGATCGTCGATGCCTCGCCCCGCGAGCACGCGCCCGCGCGCGCCGATGTTCCCGCCGGCCTCACCGTCGCGTACCTCGTCAACCAGTATCCGCAGCCGAGCCACACGTTCATCCGCAGGGAGATCGCGGCGCTGGAGTCGCTCGGCGTCAACGTGCAGCGGTTCACGGTGCGCCGGTGGGACCAGAAGCTGGTTGATCCGCGCGACGTGGAGGAGCAATCGAAGACGCGCGTCATCCTGCACGAGGGCGCGATGGGCCTGCTCGCGGCGACGCTGCACGCGCTGTTCACGCGCCCGGGCGCGCTCCTCCGCACGTTCTCGCTCGCGTGCCGCGTCGGCTGGCGCAGCCATGCGGGGCTCGCCAGGCACCTGATCTACGTGCTGGAGGCCTGCGTCCTCCGGCGGTGGCTGGAGCAGGCGGGCCTCAAGCACGTGCACGCGCACTTCGGCACGAACTCCACCGCCGTCGCGATGCTCTGCCGAGAGTTGGGCGGGCCCGGCTACAGTTTCACGGCGCACGGCCCCGACGAGTGGGACAAGCCGCAGGCGCTGGCCATCGGCCAGAAGATCGCGCGGAGCACGTTCACCGTCGTCATCAGCCACTTCGGCCGCAGCCAGGCGCAGCGGTGGGTCGATCACGCGCATTGGTCGAAGATCAAGATCGTTCACTGCGGGATCGACGACTCGTTCCTGAAGGCCCCGAAGACGCCTCCGCCGCAAGCGCCGCGGCTGGTCTGCGTCGGCCGGCTCGGACAGGCCAAGGGGCAGCTCGCGCTGGTCGAGGCCGCGGCGAAGCTCGCGGCTGAAGGTTTGGACTTCGAAATCGCGCTGATCGGCGACGGCCCGATGCGCGGCCCCATCGAATCGCTCATCGCGAAGCACAACCTGTCGAACCACGTAAAGCTGCTCGGCTGGTGCGACAACGAGGGCGTGCGCCGCGAGATTCAGAACGCCCGCGCCATGGTCATGCCGAGCTTCGCCGAGGGGTTGCCGGTCGTCTTCATGGAATCGTTCGCGCTACAGCGCCCGGTGATCGCGACGCAGATCGCCGGCGTCCCGGAACTCGTCCGCCACGGGGAAAGCGGCTGGCTGGTTCCGGCCAGCGCGATCGAAGAGCTCGTCGACGCCATGCGCGAGGCGCTGACGATGCCGCTCAGCCGGCTCTGGCAGATGGGTCGGGCGGGCGCGGAGATCGTGGCGGAGAATCACATCGCCGCGCGCGAGGCCGCGAAGCTCGCGGCGCTGTTCGCGAACGTCGAACGGTTCTCGCCCTCGAAATCACCCTCATCCTAACCTTCTCCCGGAGTACCGGGAGAAGGGATCAGAGGATCTTGTCATGAACGGTCGTCGATACTGCCTGATCACCCCCTGCCGCGACGAGGCGAAGTACGCGCGCGTCACGCTCGACGCCATCCTCAGGCAGACGGTGCAGCCCGCGCTGTGGGTGATCGTCGATGATGGGTCAACCGACCAGACGCCGCAGATCCTCGCGGAGTACGCGGCCAAAGCGCCGTGGATCAAGGTCATCCGCCGCGCCGACCGCGGCGACCGCAAGCTCGGGGGCGGCGTGATCGACGCGTTCTATGCGGGGTACGACACGATCGATCCCGACGCGTTCGATTACGTCTGCAAGCTCGACCTCGATCTGGACATCCCGCCGCGCTACTTCGAAGCGCTGATGGAGCGCATGGAGGCCGAGCCGCGCATCGGCACGTGCAGCGGCAAGCCGTACATGGACCTGGACGGAAAGCTCGTCAGCGAGATGTGCGGCGACGAGAACTCGGTCGGCATGATCAAGTTTTATCGGACCGAGTGCTTCAAGCAGATCGGCGGGTTCGTCCGCATGCTGATGTGGGACGGCATCGACTGCCACCGCTGCCGGATGCTCGGGTGGATCGCGGTGAGTTGGGACGATCCGGAGATCCGCTTCACGCACCTTCGGCCGATGGGGACGAGCCACAAGAACTGGTGGACCGGCCGGGTGAGGCACGGGGTGGGGCAGTGGTTCATGGGAACCGGGATGACTTACATGCTGGCCAGCGTGCTCTACCGTATGACGCGCCCGCCGGTGGTGGTCGGTGGACTGGCGATGCTCTGGGGCTACCTGCGAAGCGGGTGGACCGGCCAGCCGCGCTATGGGGATAGCGAGTTCAGGCGATTTTTGCGCTCGTATCAATGGGCGTGCCTTCTCAAGGGCAAGGCCAAAGCTACCCAGATTCTCAATGACCGGCAGGCTGAGCGGTGGAAGCCGACAAAAAGTCTTTCCCATGCGGTCGAACTTTCTCCTTCGAATTCGCAAGCGAATGGACTTATCTCTTTTCCCCAGCGGTAGATACGCCCGTCAGGCAACGCTGAGAATTCGCTGCCCACGACTCAGAGAACGTGCGTTACTTTCCCTCCCAGGTCGGTCCTACAATCGCCCCAGCGTTCCAGAATCCATTGATTTCCGATGGAACACTGAGGATAGTTTGGGTGCCTCTAGTGGGTTAGCCGCTCTCGGTTCCAGAGCCGTCTCGACGGACGTGTCACATTGAGCCAAACCCCGGCCCATTCCGCCGGGATCTTGCTTTTTCTTTGGCCGGAATCTTGACGATGAGATGGGTAGTTCGGTGGGTTCGTGCCATGCCGTATGGAGACGGCCACGCACGTGCCGCTGCGCCGTGAGGGTTGTGAGGGACGAATCGCACATGTATCGCCGTCACGGGGAACTGACCTGGGAGTCGCAGGAAGCGCCGGACGGGTCGGGCAACGTCCCGACCACGGTCGCGCAGCGCCCGCGCGCCGCCGCGCGGCGCGGCAAAGACC
>JBAUGM010000851.1:0-1608 GCA_049679725.1 Tepidisphaeraceae bacterium | reverse complement strand
CGTCTACAGCGTCGGCGAGAACGGCCGCGACAACAGCGGCGAAAGCGGCTGGCGGCCGGACGCGACGACGACGGAACCGCTCCGCGCGGTCGACCTGTTCCTGCACCTCACCCGGAAGCACGCCCCGCGCGATATTCCCGATCCGCCGGAACCCGAGCCGGCGACCCAACCCATGGAATGAAGCGCGTTCGCGCGTTCTCTTTGGGTTAATTCTCATGTTCTTAAGAACATGAGAATCGCGCGCTTCTGTCATCCTGAGGTACTCCGAAGGATCTCGCCACGAACGTGAGGGCCTCCCCGATCTCCGCTAGATCCTTCGGAGTACCTCAGGATGACGGGCGCCGGAGCCCGCGTACGTTTCAATCGTGATGCGACCGGCGCCGGAGCCGCGTACGTTTCAATCGTGATGCGCATTAGCGGCGCTGAAGGTTTCGCTTCGATATGACCGTTTCCCGACACTTCTCCGCATTCTGATGTTCTTAAGAATATGAGAATGATTCGAGGCGAAGCTCCCCCCTCGTGAACACCAGCATTCGATCTTCCTGACCCGTTTCGCGACGTTTCTCGGCGCGCGGGCGTGGGAGAGAGAACACGACCGCGCATCACGAGAAGCTCCACTTCACGATCATCGCGAACCCCACCAGCCAGGGCAGTCCGATCAGGATGAGCGCGGCCAGCGCGGCCCACGCGATCGGCAGCGTCACGGCCATCGCGATCACGCGTGTCGCGGAGCACTGCGTCACCCGGCGCAGCATCCGCAGGTAGCCGAACCACAGCGCGAAGAGCGTGATCAGCGGCACGCAAATCATCGTGATGACCATCGCGGCCGACGCGAAGAAATAGCGCGAGCGGAAGTTTGATATGGAGGACTCGATCGCGAGAAACGCCGCCAGCGTCAGCCCCGGCAGCAACAACAGGACGAGCGAACTGCACGCGTAGTAGCTGAGCGCGACCGCCCGGTTCTGCTGCACGACCGTCAGGTGCGGCGGGTGGAAGAAGTAGCTCGCGACGCCGGTCATCGCGAGCAGGAACAGCACGATCGCCACGGGAAGCACGTGCAGCCCAACCCCCACGAGCAGCGGCAGGCCGATGTCGATCGCGTAGCCCGGGGGCAGGGCCATCGGGAACTGCGTGCCGAACGGCGTGCCCGCCATCTTGAAGAAGCTCGGCGGCAGCGGCCAGGCGGCGAGCGCGATCAGGGGCAAGCCGGCGATCAGGACGGTGATGAATTGGAACGATCTGGCGTCGCGGTAGCGCACGGGGCGCATCACGTCGTCGGCGAGTTGCGCCTTGGACATCGTGAGCGTGCGCCAATACGCGCGGACGCGCCCGATGCGCCGCCGGTGCTCCCACGGGATGCGCGACACCGACGCGGCCGAGCGGTCAACCTTCAGCCCGCACTCGGGGCAGTTGTCGCTCTCGAGCCCGCGCAGGCTGTACCCGCAGTTGGGACAGTACAGATCGAGATCCGGAGAGTTGGATGGGGAATCGGCGTCCGCTGGTCCGTTCATTCGTCTGGAATGATGTACCACGAATCGCGCGGCGGGACATCGCCGCTTGTCCGGGATCCTGAGCGCAGTCGAAGGGCGGCTTCGCGGACGAACGCGT
>JBAUGM010000850.1:0-31930 GCA_049679725.1 Tepidisphaeraceae bacterium | reverse complement strand
CCCCTCTCCCCTGCCCTCTCCCCGAGTACGAGGAGAGGGAGTAGAAGATTCAGTGCCCCGCGTCGTGCTGCACGCCCTTGGGCGTCAGGTCGACCGGCGGGAACTTGTCGTACGTGCGCGTCTGTGGCTTGGCCGTGAGGATCTGCGGCGCGGGCGTGCTCACCGTGACCACGCACTTGACCATCCGCTGCTTCGCGACGCCGCGCACCTGGTCGAGCTGCACCGCGTTGATGCGGTCGTCGAACGCATCGTGGTAGTCGTAGCCCAGCCCGTACAGCTCGTCGAGCGCGGCGGTCGTCGCCTGCTCGGCGGGGGTTTCGTTGTCCATCGCGTCGGTTGTCACCGCCAACTGCTTCGAGCGCTCGAACCAGCTCTTGTCCATGTCCTTGGCCGAGCCCTGGAGGCGGGCGATGTTCTCGAGCATCAGGTCCACGACTTCGTTCACCCGCTGCGGATCGCAGCCGGCGTAGGCGAGGAACGTGCCGGGCAATTCCTTCGTCAGCCCCGGCTGGTTCAGCGCGTGAACCTCGTACACCAGCCCGCGCCCGCGCAGGATCTCGTGCAGGTAACCCGTCGGGTAGCCGAAGCCGCTGGACATCGTGTCGGCGACGACCGTGGGGTAGTTCGCCGGTTCACCGATCACGGCGTTGGAATGGAACCCGATCACCACGCCCGCCAGCGGCTGCTCGGTCTTCTGCGTCTCGACGCGCTCGATGACGACCTGCGCCTTGCCGGTTTCCGGCGCCGACGGGATCTTCCCGTCCGTGGGCGGGTTCATCGTCCCGCGCGCCTCCGGCAGCTTGCCGAGCTTCGCCTCCGCCAGCGCCTTCGCCTTCTCCAGCTCGATGTCGCCGAAGATCGACAGCACGCGCCGCCCGCGCAGAACCTTCTCGCCGTACCACTGCTGGAGCTGCTCGCGCTCCAGCGCGTCGACGTTTTCCTTCGAGCCGATCGTCAGGAACTGATAAGGCGAGTTGAGCGGCCCGAAGTAGCTCTTCTTGAAGAACCGAAACGCCTGCGCCCGCCAATCCGCATCCTGCCCGGCGATGGCGGCGGCGATACGCTTCTTCATCGGCGCGACTTCATCGTCGGGGAACGACGGATTCGAAACCACGTCGGCGTAGACGTCCATCGCCTTCTCGAAATCCTCTTTCAGCGTGGTGGCGTTCCAGAACCAACTGTTATTGCCGCACGCGGTGGTGAGATCGCCGCCAATCGAGTCGAAGAACTCGGCGATCTGCTGGGCAGAGCGCGTGGTCGTGCCGCGCGGGAGAAGGTTCATCGTGAGGTTGCCGATGCCGTTGGTCTTCGCGTCCTCCGCGGTGAGCCCGCCCAGCGCGTACATGTGCATGACGACGAGCGGGCTGGTCGAGAGGCGCTTGTGCAGGAGGATGGTGCCGTTGGACAGTTCGACGCGGGTGACCTTCGGCGTCGCGGGGTCGGGCGTGGATTCGGCCGTCGTGGGGGCGGCGGCGCGGATCAGGTCTTCCGCCTTGGGCAGCCCTTCCGCGCCGACGTGCTCGGCGGGCAGCATCGCGGTCGTCAGCAGCTTGCCCCTGTTGAAATAGCGCTTGGCGACGGCCTGCACCTGGGCGGCAGTCGTCTCGCCGATCTTCTTCACATAGCGATCGGTGAAGTGCGGATCGCCGGTGTTCATGTAATCGATCGCCAGCGAGCTGCCGATGTCCTCGGCGGTCTGCTGGCTCTTCACGCGCTGCGTGCGCACCTGCACCTTCGCCCGCGCCAGACGATCCTCGGACAACCCCTCGGCTGCCACCTTGTCCAGCGCCTTCAGCACCGCATCGGTGGCCGCCTCGATCTTCTCGGGGTCGAGCTGCATGTCGACTTCAAAGCTGCCGTCCTCATACTGCGGCGTGTCGCTGGCGGTGCTGATGCCGCTCACGAGCCGCTGCTTGTCGCGGATCTCCTCGACAAGGATCGAGCTCTCCCCGTTGCTCAGCACGGCCGAGAGCAGGTCGAGGGCGAAGAGGTCGGGGTGGTTGAGGGAGACGGTCGGGAAGGCGATCTGCAGGTTGGCCTCACCGAGCTTGGGGAAGGTGGCGACGATCGTGCGCGGCGCGACGACCTCCGGCTCCTTGGGGATGTCGCGGCTGAACTCCCGCCCCTGCGCGGCGCCGGCGGCGTACTTCTGCACGGCCTCGAGCATCTGCTCCGGCGGGAGATCGCCGGTGACGCTGAACACCATGTTATTCGGCTGGTAGGTGAGCTGGTAGTACGCGTAGACGTCATCGCGCGAGAGCCCGCGGATGACCTCCTGATACCCGATCACCGGCACCCGCGCCGGGCTGAGCCGGTAGCGGTTCATCGCGCCCAGGTAATAAAACTGCCGGCCCGGCTCGCCCTTGCCCTTCTCCAACTCGCGCTGCACGACCTCGTACTCGCGCTTGTACTCGTCTTCGGTGATGAGCGCGCCGAACATGTAGCCCGTCACGAGATCGACGGCCTTCTCCATGTGCTGCGGCGTCGTGTTGATGAAGTAGGCGGTGTGGTCGTTGGTCGTGTAGGCGTTGGAGTTGTTGCCGATTTCCTGGAGGATGCTGCGGTTCTCCGCCTCCGTGCGGTTCTTGGTGCTCCCGCCGGCCACGAGGTGCTCGAGCAGGTGGCTGAGGCCCCCGCCAAGCCATTTGCCCTCGTAGATTCCGCCCGTGAACACGTAGGCGCGCACGCTCACGACGGGCGATGGCACGCGCTTGGTGATCACGGTCATCCCGTTCTTCAGCACCGAGACGATCTCATCCGACTGGTTGACGAACCGGGCGCGCTCGCCGCTGAAGTTGTTCATGGGCGACGCGGTTGTCGGCGCGTTTGTCGGCTTGCTCGTCGCCGACGTCTCGGGCGCTGACGCGACCGCGCCGTCCGGATTGTCCTCGGAACGCTCCACCTTGGTGCAGGCGGAGACGATCAGCAGCAGCGCGATGGCGAGGATCGGCAAACGTCGCATGGAAGTGCACCGGCCCACGAATCTCACGAATCGACACGAATTCAGAATAGAAACTGATCGGATTCGTGTTGATTCGTGAGATTCGTGGGCAACCTCCGCTTTCACGTTCTCATCGGTGTTCATCGGTGCCCCATCGGTGGCTAAAGAATGGATTTATCAGAGGACGTTCTCGTCGTCTTCCTGCTCGATCTCGTTCAGGTAGGAGAGCGCGCGTTCCAGCTCGCTCTTGAGGTGGCGCACGCGGAGCAGGCTCTTCACGCGCGTCAGCAGCTCGAGCTTGTTCACCGGCTTGCTCACGAAGTCGTCGGTGCCGCACTCGTTCGCCTGCTCGATGTCGCCCAGCTCGTTGAGGGCGGTGACCATCAGGATCTGGATGTCGCGCGTTTGCGGGTCGGACTTGAGCTTCTTGCAGACCTGGAACCCGCTCATGCGCGGCATCATCACGTCGAGCAGGATCAGGTCCGGCTTGTGCTCGGCCACCTTCTCCAGCGCATCGACGCCGTCGAAGGCGGTGACCAACCGCACGGGAAGCGATTCAAGGAACGCCTGGAGCAGTTCGAGGTTCTGCACGTTGTCGTCCACGAGCAGCACGGTCGACTGCGGCAGGAACGACTCGGCCGAGTCCTTAGCAGATATAGCGGGTGCGGGGTTCGATTCGGTCATGTGGTGCGACTCCATCCGGCTATTCGGCAACGCGCGACTATAAGCGCGGGGAAAAAGGGAGTAAAGGAACGACATACTCATCACGTGCTGCACGAGTGCTGCACGGTTCGTCACGTCATCCCGATGGGAGCCTGGGCGACCTGAGGGATCTCGGGTCCGAGAGCGATTCACGAGCCCGAGATTCCTCGGGTCGCCTGGGCTCCCCTCGGAATGACGTGGTCCGCGATATTCATGTCGACGGGGCAAGAACGCGGCTGAGGAACTCGTAGCTCTTCCGCGCCGCCGCATGCGGGTCGGCGGTTTCGGTGTAGAGCTCGACGGTGAGGAAGCGGTCGTAGCCGATCTCGACCAGCGCGGCTCGCAGCGCCTGCCAGTCGAGCGTGCCGCCGGGGCCGCCGGGAATCGTGTGGTAGTGCTTGCGCCCGGGGATGTCCTCGACGTGCAGGTTCCAAATGCGCCCGGCGAGCAGCTTCACCGCATCCGGGATCGATTCGCCGATGACCTGGCTGTGGCCGACGTCGAGGTTCGCGCCGAACCCCGGGTGACCCAGCCGATCGATCCACTCGCGCAGCTCGGCGACGTACTCGAGGTACAGCCCCGGCTCGCACTCGATGCCCACGCGGAGGTTCAGCGCGGCGGCGAGATCGAGGATCGGCTTGATCGATTCCGTGAACTGCCCCACCGCCTTCTCCGGCGGCATCCCGCCGAGCAATCGGCCGCTCGTGATGCTGATGTTCGCCGCGCCGATGTCCTTTGCGAAGTCGAGCGTGCGAAGGATCAATCGCGTGCGATCGGCGCGGTGCTTCGGGTTCGGGCTGATCAAGCTCGGCTCGAAGTACGGCTCCGGCGGCGCGTCCTTCCAGTAGCCGAAGGAGCAGTTGCAATTGACATTGCTGACGGCCAGGCCGGTCTCGCCGAGCGCTTTGACGATGGAGTCGGTCAGCTTCGCGTCGATCGCATCCGGGTACGCGTGCGGCACGTCGGCCAGGATCTCGACACCGGCAAACCCGGCGGAACGGATGGCGCGGATCGCTTCGAGGATGGGGAACCGCGTGAACGCATTGGTGGAAAAGGCGAGCTCCATGGGAATCGGAAGATTAGAGGGAACGAACCGGCGTGTCACTCTCTTACTCCCTCGCCCCGTACTCGGGGAGAGGGCTGGGGAGAGGGGCAGCGCAGACGCCGTGGTCGAATCGCGCCGAGGCTTGCTCCGCCGCAGGCCCCTCTCCCCTCCCCTCTCCCCGAGTACGAGGAGAGGGAGCACGGCAATCAACCCATCGCCACCGCATACCGCTCGATCAACTGGTTCAACCGCTCGGCGGACTGGATGGCGTAAAACAGCTCGCGGTCGAACAGCGGCGCATCCTCCGCGTCGATGCGTTGCGTCTCGCGCAACCGCTCTTCCCATCGCTTGATCGCCGGGTGCTCCACCGCCGCCGCCGCGAGCTCCTTGTGCATGCGGTAGAAGCGCTCCGAGCGCTGCGGCGAACATCTCGGGGCGGCGTTGATACTGGCGACGAGCGCGCGCTTGCGGTCGCCGAGCACGCCGTGCCGCACGCGGTGACCTTCCTGCTCGACGCACGCCGTACAGACGCGCGATCGACTGACGGCCCCCGGGAAGTAGAGCGTCGCCGTCGTCACCACGAAGGTCGGCGGCTCGATGCCGAAGTGACGCGCGATGAGCAGATCGGTCACCTGGTCGTAGCGCCCCCCGCCGATGCCGTGGATGAACTGGTCGGCGACGACGAGGCGGAGGAACAGCGTCAGCATGAGCGCGCGGGGCGCGAGGCGCGCCTCGTTCTCGCGCAGCCACTGCCCGAGTCGCGCCGCCGCGTCCCATCCGTCGGCGCGCTCGTCGAAGGCGAACTCGGCGCCGCTGGCGAGCTTCAGGACCCATCCGCCGTCCGTTGCGAAGACGGTCGGCCGCGTGCGGTGGCCGGTCGCGAGATCATCGAGCCAGAACGGCGCCTCGACGGATGCCTCGAACACCGCCACGTCCGGCATTGGGCGCTGCGCAGTACGGACCTTGTGCTTGGTGCGGTACTCCGCGAGCGACGCGTTGTAGTCGGTTGCCAGTTGTCCTGCCCGCGCCAGCGCGTGGTGGACGAAGACCAGGTACGGCTCGCTGATCCACACCGGCGACATGACCATCGCGTGTTGGCGAAGTCCCAGCTTCCAGTCCAGCTCGTGCATCGCGTTCGTCAGCGCAGCCGACAGCTTGGGCGACTCCAGCGAAAGCCGCCGCATCGAACCGTAGAACGCGCCGAGCATCGGCGCAAAGCTCCACGACTCACTCGCGGCCCGCAGGTCCGCGTCGAGCTTCGCGATGTGCCGCGGCGTCGGCGCATCCAGCAGACTGCTCCACTCGGCCGACATGATGGCGGGATCGTCGGTCAACGGCTCGGAATAGCCCGGCCAGCGGACGTCCAGATGTTTCGGTGAATCGGTATCGACCGCGAAGTGAAACGGTTGCCCGCCGAGCCGCGCGGCCAAGTGGTTCGCCAGCACGTCCTTCACCCACACGCCGGGGTGATACAGCTCCGCCTGATGCCCCGACGCGATCAGCGGCTGCGCGTCATCCGCATGCCCGATCCACGCGCGCTGGTGCTTGCGCAACTCCGGCAACGGCACGCCCTGCAAGCGCACCGCATCCGCCGACGCGAGGCGCCGCTGGTTCGCTCGCGTGCGCGCGAGGATCTCCTTCGGCTCAGGCCAAAGGAGCGTTTGGCCGTCCTCGGCCGGGGCCTTCCAATCGGGGTAGGTCGTGGCCGGTGACGGCATGCGTTCACGCTCGACAGAGAAATGCGACCGCAAAGTTCGCGAAAACCGCGAAGCAACGCGCGAAGAAAGACATCAGAGGTCTTGAAGATCGCCCTTCGCGTTTTTCTTCGCGCATTCGCGTCCTTCGCGGTTGTCTTTGAATCCTATGCCGTACGGTTGCACTCATTCCGGGCAACCGCAGGAACAGTCGCTGCGCTCCAGTTCGGCGCTCTCGGCGATGCGCTGCCGTTCGTGTCGCAGGACGGACAGGTAATGCTCAAGCCGATGAGCCGCGTCGTCGAGCATGCCGCCGAAGTGGCGCGTCGGGTCGTTGTAGATGAGGCGGACCGGGATCTCCTTGATGCGCAATCCCGCCGCGTGCGCTTGTGGCCACAACTGCATCGGGAACGCGTAGCCGGGGATGTCGAGGCAGAGCTTGCGCATCGCGCTGACGCGGTGCGCCTTGAAGCCGCAGAAGGCATCCGTGAGGTTCAGGTCGAACAGCTCGTTGAGCGTCGTCGTGATCGTCGCGTTGATCGTTCGCCGATCGCCCGGCGGCATGTCGTTGTCGGGTCGCTGCTCCATGTAGCGCGATCCGCTGATGATGTCGGCGTCGTCCATCTCGATGTTCCGGACGAACTGTGGGATCATCTCCGGCTCGTGTTGCTCGTCGCAGTCCATGGTGATGACCCAGTCATACCCGCGCGCGTCGGCGTGCTTGAAGGCGTCGATGAGCGACTGCCCGTAGCCGCGGTTCTCGGGATGGCAGATGAGCTGAATGTCGTCGCGCGAGCGGAGGTAGTCGGCGGTGCCGTCGGTCGAGCCGTCGTCGATGACGAGGATCTCCTCGTGGAATTGTTTCACCTTGGCGAGGACGCCCTCGACGTATTTGCGCTCGTTGAAGACGGGGATCGCGATCAAGAGCCGCACGCGCACCACTCTCCTTCCGCGTGCCGAGGGTCGAGACCATCAAGCCGTCGGCCGCGGAACCGATCGTAGAACCCGTGGGAATGAGGGTCAACCGGGATTTGCCACTGGAGTCGACCGCATTGACCGCGCGCGTCACGACGCCGTATATTTCGGTCTTCGCCCCACTCTTTCCGACGCCGATACAACCGATATGACCGACCGCATTCCCCCGACTTTGCTGGCTGCCCTCGGCGGCGCGACGTTGTGCGCATTATCGGCCGTTGGATGCTCGGGCGGCGGCAGCGGCGCGGGGGGCGGGTCGTCACAGCCGCCGCGCGCGGTGAAAGGATACGTCCAGGCCGTCGACGCCAAGAACCGCGGCGACCATGCCGGCGCCGTCCGAGCGCTCGAGGGCGCCACCGCCGCCAATCCCGACCTCACGATGGCGCGCGAGATGCTGGGCGACCTGTACCGCACCGACGGGCAGTACGAGAAGGCCACCGTCCAGTACGAGGCGATGGTCCGGCTTGATCCGTACACCGCGCTGAACCACTACAAGCTCGGCATCAGCTATCACTTTCTCCAGCGCCTCCAGGAGGCCGCGTCCGCGTACCTGCGGGCGCTGAAGCTCGACCCGAAGGACGCGAACTCGAGCATGAACCTGGGGCTCGTCTACCTCGCGATGGGGCGGCTCGACGATGCCGTGCGTTATTCGGAGAAGGCGACGCTGCTGTCGCCGGGGTCAGCCGTGGCGTACTCGAACCTCGGCGTGGTGATGGAGGCGAAGGGCGATTTCGTGCGCGCCGAGAGCGCGTACCGGCGCTCGCTCGACCTCGACTCGCGGCAGACGGAGACGCTGCTCAACCTCGGCTCCAACCTGATCAAGCAGGGCAAGACCGCCGACGCCGTCAGCATCATGGAGCGCGTGCTGCAGCAGTCCGACACGCCGCAGATCCGCAAGCGTTACGGCGACGCGCTCACCAAAGCCGGCAAGTACGACGACGCGGTGAAGCAGTACGAGGCCGCGCTCACGAAAGACCCGCGCTACTACCCCGCCATGAACGAGATCGGCTGGGTGCGCATCGCCGAGTATCGCAAGGGGTTGGAGCTGGAAGACGCGAAGCGCATCACGGCGCTGGGCATGTGGCGCAAGAGCCTGGAAGTGAACCAGAACCAGCCGCGCATCGAGACGGCGATCAAGGATTGGGATGAGAAGGGGTTGTTTGCGCAGTAGTCATTGGTCACTCGTCACTGGTCAAAGACAGAGATCGGCCGTCTTTTCCCTGACAAGTGACAAGTGACCAGTGACCTCCTCATCCTCTTCTCCGACGACAACCTCGTCGCCGTCGCGAAACCCGCTGGCTTCGCCACCATCCCCGGCCGCGGAGAGTCCGACAGCGTCCTCGAGCGCCTCGCCGCCCAGCTCGACCTGCCTCACACGGGCCAGGCCGACCCGCGTCTGCGCGTCGTCCACCGCCTCGACAAGGACACCAGCGGCGTCCTCCTCTTCGCCAGGAACGTCATCGCCCAGCGCCACCTCTCGCACCAGTTCCAGAACAACACGATCGCGAAGGAATACCTCGCCCTCGTCCGTGGCCGGCCGAGCGAGCGCGAGGGCGACATCGACGCCCCGCTCGCGCCGCACCCCGCGTCGCCGAAGCGCATGACCGTCTTCAAGCACGGCCGACCGGCGCGCACGCTCTGGCGGATCGAGGAATCATTCCGCGACTTTGCGCTGCTGCGCTGCTTCCCCAAGACCGGTAAGACGCACCAAATTCGCGTCCACCTCAAGCACGCGGGAATGCCGCTGGCGGTCGACCCGCTGTACAACCCGCCCCAACCCGGCGCAAAGCCCGGCGCAAAGCCCGCCGCGGGGATCGGCACGGAGCCCGGCGTCTTCCTCAGCCAGTTCAAGCGCGACTACCGGACCACCCGCGGGCAGACCGAACACCCCCTCATCGCCCGCCTCACGCTGCACGCGCACCGGCTGACGTTCCGCAATCTCGACGGCCAAACCGTCACGGTCGAAGCGGAACCGCCGAAGGATTTTCGTGCGACGCTCAACCAGCTTCGCCGGCATTCGCGGCGATGATGCGAGCGAACTCAGCAGAAATAAATGGGACAGGTCCGTTGCGTCCCCGTTTTCCGCCCCCCCCCGTTTCCGCCCCCGAAGGATCTCGCGCACTCGAACGCCCGAGATCCTTCGGAGTACCTCAGGATGACAAGTCGCGCGCGTCGTATCAGTCCTCGCGCTCGTCTGGCGTTCTCGCTGACCGAATGACGAAATGAGGAACGATCACGCCTTACCCATCAGCACCGCGAGCAACCCCTTCTGCGCGTGCAGCCGGTTCTCCGCCTCGGGGAAGACGAGCGACTGCGGGCCTTCCAACACGGCGTCGCTGATTTCGTAGCCGCGATAGGCGGGCAGGCAGTGCAGGACCATCGCGTGCTTGGGCGCGTGGCCGAGCAGTTTTTCGTCCACCGCGAAGCCCGCGAAGTCCTTCAGCCGTTTCTGCTTCTCCGCCTCCTGGCCCATGCTCACCCAGGTGTCGGTGACGATCACGTCGGCCTCGCGGACGGCGGCGGCGGGGTCGTGGGTCGTGGTGTAGCTCATGCCGGGGATCTGCGACGTGATGCGCTGCACGTCCTCCGGTGGAAGTTCGTAGCCCTTGGGCGCTGCGAGGATGAACCGCATGCCGAACTTCCCGCACCCGGCCGCCAGCGAGCGGACCATGTTGTTGCCGTCGCCGACGAAGGTCATCGAGAGCCCCGCGAGCTTGCCGAAGTGCTCCTCGATCGTGAGCAGGTCGGCCATCGCCTGGCAGGGATGGTTGTAGTCGGTCAGCCCGTTGATGACGGGGACGCGCGACCACTTCGCGAGTTCGGTCACCTTGGCGTGCTCGAACGTGCGCGCCATGATCCCGTCGCACATGCTGGCGATGACGCGGGCGACGTCGCGGATCTCCTCGCGATGGCCCCAGCCCATCTCCTCGCCGCGGAGCATGAGCGACGCGCCGCCGAGCTGCACCATGCCTGCGGAGAACGACACGCGCGTCCGCAGGCTGGGCTTCTCGAAGATCATCGCCAGCGTCTTGCCCGCGAGGATCGGATCGTTGCGGCCCGTGTCCTTGAGCTGCTTCTTCAGACGCTTGGCAACGTCGAGAACGTGGCGGAGGTCTTCGGTGGAGTGATCGGTGATGGCGATGAAGTGGGTCATGGGGGGAGGCATGAAACGTGAAACGTGAAAACGTGACGGGGAGATCACGTCTTCTCACGTTTCACGTCTTCACGTTTCATAGAACAATCTCGGTGCCGATGCCGGCTTCCGTGTAAATCTCCAAGAGCAGCGCATGCGGAATCCGCCCATCAATGATGTGGGTCTTGTTCACGCCGCCCTGCAACGCCTGCACGCACGCTTCGACCTTTGGCAGCATGCCCTTGCTGATGACGCCCGACTTCACCATCTCGTCGATCTCGCCCGTGGTCAGGTGGCTGACGCGGCTGCTTGGGTCGCTCATGTCGCGGTAGATGCCGTGCGTATCGGAAACGACGACGAGCTTTTCCGCCTTCATGGCGGCGGCGACGGCGCCGGCGGCGGTGTCGGCGTTGACGTTCAGCTTCCCGCCGGCGTTGTCGCGCGCGATCGTCGCGATGCACGGGATCGAGTCGGCCTGCACGAGCAGTTGCAGCAGTCGCGCGTTGACCGATTTCACCTCGCCGACGTGACCGAGGTCGATGCGCCGGCCGTCGGGGCCGGGGAAGAACGTCTTCTCGGCGAAGAGCACGACGCTGCTCAGCGAGTGCAGCCCCATCGCCTCGCACCCCTGGCTCTGGACGAAGTTGACGATCATCCGGTTGATCTGGTTGCACAGCACGTGCTCGGCGATCGCCAACGTGCGGTCATCCGTGTAGCGCCGGCCCATGACCATCTGCGGCTCCAGGCCCGCGGTCTTCATCGCCTCGTTGATCGCTTTGCCGCCGCCGTGCACGAGGACGGGCTGCATGCCGACGTAGTTCATGAAGACGACGTCGGTGAGGATGGCCGACAGCGCCGCCTCGTCGTCCATGATCGAGCCGCCGATCTTGACGACGATGACCTTGTCGTGGAACCGCTGGATGTAGGGGAGGGCCTCGACGAGCCCGGCCGCCTTGTTGATCGCTTGGTCCATCACCATGTGCGCTGCGCCCTCGCGAAGGAAAAGAGGGCCATGGTAGCGGCGGGGCTTGGGGGTTGCAAAAAAGGGCGCGAAGCTCCGGCCGAGCCGTCGTCCGGACTCGAAACAAAGACGGCGCGGGCGGAGACTCGCCCGCCTCGCCCTCCCGAACGGGCTGCTGCACCGTTACAGGTGCGCCGCCACTTTCATCCGGAGCAGCAGCAGCGCCGCCGACAACTGCGGGTCGCTGGCGAGCGGGTCCTTCTTTTCGACGGCGGCGACCGTCTCCTTCACGGCGGGGGCGACGTCGTTCAGCTTGGGCTGTTCGCCCTCGGCGGGGGCGGCGTTGGCGTCGCGGAGGACGTCCAGCTCCTGCCGCGCCTCGATGGCGGCCTTCATCTGTTCCGGCGTCATCTCGATCGTCAGGTGCGGGTCGACGCCCCACTCCGTCGAGTTCTCCTCGCGATGGATGCACTTGCCCTTGGGCAGGTAGTAGTGGCTGGTCGTGAGCTTGAGGTACGCGCTGCGGTTGTTCAGCGGGAAGAGCATCTGCACGCTCCCCTTGCCGAACGTGCGCTCGCCGACGACGTAAGCGCGGTCGGAGTCCTTCAATGCGCCGGCGACGATCTCGCTGGCGCTGGCGGAGTACTGGTTGACGAGCACGACGATGGGCTTCTTGAACTCGCCGTCGTCCTTCTGCGCCTTGGCCTCGGTGGGCTGGTTGGGCGTCTCGCGGTCGGCGCGGGTGGAGACGATCACGCCGCCGTCGAGGAACCGGTCGGTCACCTCCGTCGCCGCCTGGAGGAGCCCGCCGGGGTTGTAGCGCAGGTCGAGGATCAGACCCTGCGCGCCGTAGCGGTTCATCTCGTCGATGGCCTTCTCGAGCTCTTCACCGGTGGTCTTGGTGAAGCTGGTCATGCGGATGTAGCCGATCTTCTGCTGCGGGTCGACGAAGTAGTCCCATCCGCCGCCCGGGCGGTGCAGCCAGCCCTTGATGCTGGCGACCTTGATGGTGCGGCGTTCGATCGTGTGCTCTTTGACGGCGCCGTCGGGGCTGCGGATGGTCAGCATGACGTTCGTGCCGCTGGGGCCGGTGATCGTATCGACGGCTTGCCGAAGCGAGATGCCCTTGGCATTCTTGCCGTTGATGTGGGTGATCAGGTCGCCCGCGCGGATGCCCGCCTTGAACGCGGGGGTGTCCTCCAGCGGGCTGGCGACCTTCAGGCTGCCCTCGTCGTCGAGCTGGATCTGGATGCCGACGCCGCTGAACTCGCCCTGCGTCGTCTTGTTGAACTCTTCCAGGTCGCTCGGCCAGATCATGCTGCTGAATGGGTCGAGCTCGGCGAACGCGCCGTCGGCGAACTCGCTGACGAGCACGGGCTCGGGCAGGTTCACCGTATCCTTGTTGATGAGTAGAAGCTGCGCGAGCACGCTGCGCAGCACCGGCTTCTCGTTGCTCGCCGTGGCGGCATCGGCGAGTTGAAGCTGCTCGCCCAGGTCGGCGAGGAACTTTGCGCGCTTCGCTTCGTCGGCGAGCCCTGCGAAGGTCTGCTCGAGGCCGCGCGTCGTCGCGACGACCTGCAACCCCTTCAGCCCACCCACCATGAGCGTGCGGTAGTCGACCGGGCGGTAGTAGTTCTCGTGCGCGTTGTTGATCGAGTCCTGCAGCATCGGCATCTCGACGCCGCGGAGCGTCTCGCGCCAGTCGATGCGGAAGCCGTCTTCGGACGCATCGGCGAGCGGCTTGGTCGTCGGCTGCGTCGCGGGACGGAGCAAGGCATCGGCGGCCTCACGGTCCTTCAGCTCGGCATCTTGAATCTTCTTCAGCTCCGACGGGGTGTAGAGCGCGATCAACCGGATCCGGCGGGTGGCGAGCTTGAGCTTTTCCTTCCACGCCGGGTTGGCCGGCTCGATCGAGCCGAGGTCGGCGTAGAGCCGCAGCGCCCGCAGCCACTGCTCGTTGGCGTCGGCGGTCTTGGCCATCTCGGTGGTCGACTTCACGAGGTCGTCGACCCACTTCTCGTTGCGGAAGGCGACCTTGTCGTCGGCCAACAGGTACGCGCGGGCGGCGGCATCGATGGCGAAGCTCTCGAAGCCGTTGTCGATCAGCTTGTGCACATCACCGACGACCTTGGCATACTGCGTGCGGCGCTCGGAGGCGAAGTCGCTGCGCTGCTTCTCGAACTGCCCGATCCACCCCGCCATCTGCGCGACGAGCGGATCCTGCGTGGAGGCGGCGGCGCGAGTGAGCAGGTCGTTGGTCTGGGCGAACTTCCCCTGGAGGACCTGGTTGATCGCCTCGTTCTTGAGCTCCTGAACCTTCGCCAGCTCCTGTTGCTCCGGCGCGGCGTACAGTTGCGCGGAAGAAGAGGTCAGGAGCAGCGCGAAGACAAGGATCCATCGCCGGACGGACTTGTTCATGGATGACACCCTCGAGGCGACCACGCGCGCGTGCGGCCTAGGTAAAAGCGAAGCGTCCCGGATGTCGCGCTGACGACGCGCGACCGACGTCTGCGGGGCGCTGCAGAATAATATGCCCGACTATACGGGTCAAAACAGCCCGCGATGCCATTTAATCCGACGTATTCCAGCGGCAAAGGTTCGTTCCGCGGCCAGAATGCCCTCGTAAGCGTGGAGGCCGGACCGCTTCTCTTGTAGCATGCCGCCCTCGCTCTGGAGTTGCGATTTCGACGCGTTAACCTCATCGGCAAGACCCTCGCATGGCCACCATTCTGTCCCAGCTTGACGCCGCCTTTCGGAAGGCGATTCACAACGCCTTCGGATTCGAAGCGGACCCGCTCCTGTCCGTCTCCCAGAACGACAAGTTCGGGGACTACCAGTCCAACGCGGCAATGGGGCTGGCGAAACAGGTGGCGGAGCGAGCGGGACAGGCTTCCACAGGCTCAGCCCAGGGAAAGAGCAACCCTCGGACCGTCGCCGAGCAAATCAAGGCGAAGCTGAACCTCGGTGACATGGCGTCGGAGATCAGCATCGCCGGCCCCGGCTTCATCAACGTACGGCTGAGCCCGCAATGGCTCGGCGGACAGATCGCCGAGCTTCGATCTGATGATCGGCTCGGCATCGGTCCCACGACGGAGCCGGCGACCGTCGTCGTCGACTACTCCGGCGTCAACGTCGCCAAGCAGATGCACGTCGGCCACCTCCGCTCGACCAACATCGGCGACGCCATCGCCCGCGTGCTCGATTTCCAGGGCCAGACCGTCATCCGCCAGAACCACATCGGCGACTGGGGCACGCAGTTCGGGATGCTGATCGCGTTCCTGAAGTGGACGGGGCTCGACGGCGACGCGCGGATCGAGGACCTCGACGCCTTCTACAAGAAGGCGCGCGAGAAGTTCGATACCGACGCACCGTTCGCGGACCAGGCTCGGCAGACGGTCGTGCGATTCCAAGCCGGACAGCCCGAGGAGTTGGCCCTGTGGAAACAGATCGTCGATGCCAGCCGGACCCACTTTCAGCCGCTGTACGAACGGCTGGGCGTCAAGCTCACTCGGGCTGATGAGCGCGGCGAGTCCACGTACAACCCGCTCCTGCCCGCCGTCGTCGCCGACCTCCTCGACAAGGGGATCGCGGTCAGGAGCGAGGGCGCCGTCGTCGTCTTCACCGAAGGTGATGAAGCGCCGCTCATCATCCAGAAGCAGGATGGCGGCTTCGGTTACGCGACCACGGACTTGGCGGCGCTGCGGTATCGCATTGACACGCTGCGCGCGAACCGGATCATCTACTTCGTCGGCAGCCCCCAGGCGCAGCACTTCCGGCAGGTGTTCGCGACGGCGCGGCGCGCCGGTTGGGCGCAGAACGTGGAATTGGAGCACGCGTCCTTCGGTTCCGTTCTTGGCGAAGACCGCAAGATGTTCAAGGCGCGCAAGGGCGAATCGGTGAAGCTCGCGGAGCTGCTCGACGAGGCCGAGGAGCGGGCGCTGAAGCTGGTCACGGAGAAGAGCCCGGAGCTGCCCGAAGAGCAGCGCAGGTCGATCGCCCGGGCGGTGGGCGTTGGGGCGATCAAGTACGCGGACCTGTCCAGGGACCGCAACAGCGACTACATCTTCTCCTTCGACGCGATGCTCGCGCTCGATGGGAACACCGCCCCTTACCTCCAGTACGCCTACGCGCGCACGCGCGCGATCTTTCGAAAGTCCGGGGCGCAAGCCGGTCCGCTCCACGGGGCGATCGTGCTCGACACGTCGCACGAGCTGGCGCTGGCAAAGCACATCATGCGATTGGGCGAGATCGTGGACCTCGTCGCGCGCGAGCTGAAGCCGCACCACCTGACGACGTACCTGTACGAGCTGGCGACGAAGTTCAGCGGGTTCTACGAGAATTGCCCGGTCATTCAGAGCGAGGAACCAACGCGCACGAGTCGATTGATGCTCTGCGACGCCACCGCGCGGACGCTCGCGCTCGGACTCGATCTTCTCGGTATCGAACACCCGGAACAGATGTAGTTCTCCATTCGTAGCCACGGACGCAAGTCCGTGGGGAAGTGCTACCGACCTCAGGGGAGCGTCGGAAGCTTCATCCCGCGCTTCCAGAAGATTCCCGAATAATAACTGTCCCTGTCACGTCCCTGTCACGGTTATTTGCCCCGTGGTGTTCCGTGGCTTCTCGACGTCGAACCTTTCCGCGGCGGCGCTGTTCCGCACGCTGCACGAGCGCGGCGGGACCCTCTTGCTCGACGAAGCCGAACGCCTCCTCGAAGGCGCCGCCGAGGTCGCGGAACTGCGCAGCATCCTCCTCGCCGGCTACAAGCGCGGCGGGAAGGCGTCGCGCCTTGAGACGTGCGGCGACAGCTACCAGATGACCGAGTTCACCGTCTTCGGTCCCAAGGCGATCGCCTGCATCAGCGCCCTGCCCGGACCGCTGGCGAGCCGGTGCATCCCAATCCAGATGTTCCGCTCGCCCCCGCAATCGACCAAGCCGAAGCTGCGCGTGGACGCGAACCGATCGCGCTGGATCAACCTGCGCGACCAGTTGCACTGCCTCGCGCTCGGTCCGCTCGGGCACGCCGCGCCGATCCTGGCGAACCTCGACGACGCCTGCTCGCTGACCGGCCGGTCGTACGAGTTGTGGCACCCGCTGCTGTCCATCGCGCAGTGGCTGGACGCGTCGGCATCGTGCGACACGTCGTGTGCGCCGACGTGGATCGACGTCGCGCCCGTCGTCGCGCGGTGGGCGCAGACGCTGGTCGACTCCAACCGCGAGGAGACGATTCCCGAAGCCGACGCCACCGTCCTCCGCGTGCTCTGCGACCAGGTCCGTCAGGATCGCAAGCCGACGGCCTCGCAGGTGCTCGATCGTGCCAAGCAGGTCGACATTGAAACCTTCCGCCGGTACACGCCCCGGCGCGTCGCGGAGATCCTCAAGCGCTACAACGTGAAGTCCGTCCGCAACCGTGGACGCCAGCTCTACCGCGATCTCTTCGCCTTGCGGGAGGTCGAGCGCAACTACGGCATCGACCTGAACACCAGCGGGGAGGACCGTCCCGACCAGGTGCAGGTGCGGCTGTACTAGGCGAGGCCCGTGGGATGGGGAGCGTGGTATGTCAGTTTCAGGGGTGGCTGGACTCCCCACCTTCAAAATGCCGATTTCTGGAGGGCGGTTTGACGAAATCGGGTTCGGTTCATAGGATGCTGCCTCGATGGCCTTACTCCGCCTCATTTCTCGACTTCCGGTCGCCGTACGATAGGTCGGCGACGATGGTGATCGGTTCGCGACGCGAACCGGACCACGACCGACCCACTCCATCGCCCCAGTGACATCCTTAGTGACGTTCAGCACGAGATTTACGGATATTCTGTTGCATCGGCGGGGTTCGGGCTCCTATATTTGCCCTTCCTATCCGCCAAGCACTTAAACGAGCGAGTGATTCATGAGCACCCTGCAAAGCGACGCCGTCAAAACCGCCACCAAGACCGCAAGTACGCCCAAATACAAGGGTAAGAGCGGCGCCCGTATCCTCCATGAGATGCTGATCAACGACCACAAGGTCGACACGATGTTCGGCTATCCCGGCGGCGCGATCCTGCCGGTGTTTGATGAGTTGTACAAGACACCCGCCAAGTTCATCCTCAACCGCCACGAGCAGGCCTCCGGCCACTGCGCCGACGGGTACGCCCGCGTCACCGGGAAGCCCGGCGTGTGCATCGTGACCAGCGGCCCGGGCGCGACGAACACCGTCACCCCCCTCGCCACCGCCCAGCTCGACTCCGTTCCGGTCATCGTGTTCAGCGGGCAGGTCCCGACCAAGGTGATCGGCAACGACGCGTTTCAGGAGGCCGACGTCACGGGCATCACCCGCCCGTGTACGAAGTGGAACTACCTGGTGCGCGACGTGCGCGAGTTGCCGCGCGTCATCAACGAAGCGTTCCTGATCGCGACGAGCGGTCGGCCGGGGCCGGTGCTGATCGACTTGCCGAAGGACGTGGCGGTGAAGGCGTGTCCGGATGAAGTCGACGACACGCCGCGCGAGCACATCCTCAAACGCCGCAAGGTGTCGATGTCCGGCGGCAGCAGCAAGCAGGTCATGGACGCTGCCGAGCTGATCAACAAGAGCGAGAAACCCGTCCTGTACGTCGGCGGCGGTGCGATCATCGCCGGGGCAGCCGAGGCGCTGCGCAAGGTCGCGGAGAAGGGGAACATCCCCTGCACCACCACCCTGCTCGGCCTGGGCGCGTTCGACGAACTGAACCCCAGCAGCCTGCACATGCTCGGCATGCACGGCAGCGCCTACGCGAACTACGCGGTGCAGGAGTGCGATTGCCTGATCAGCGTCGGCGCGCGGTTTGACGATCGCGTCACCGGCAACCTCGCGAGCTTCGCGCCGCACGCAAAGATCATCCACATCGACATCGACCCTTCGTCGATCAGCAAGACGGTGGACGTCGACGTCCCGGTCGTGGGCGACGCGCGGCTGAGCCTGGAGGCGATGCTCGAGTTCATCGAGCACCGCGACCGCAAGGACTGGTTCGCCCAGATCGCGGCGTGGAAGAAGCGCTACCCGTTCAAGTATTTCGACGACTCCAAGCACGCCAAGCCGCAGTACGTCATCGAAGCGCTGAACGACCTGACCAGGGGCGAGGCGATCATCACCACCGGCGTCGGCCAGCACCAGATGTGGGCCGCCCAGTTCTACCGCTGGCGCCGCCCGCGGCAGATGATCACGTCCGGCGGGCTCGGCACGATGGGCTACGGGTTGCCTTCCGCGATGGGCGCAGCATTGGGCGCACCGGGCAAGACCGTCATCGACATCGACGGCGACGCCTCGTACCTCATGACCTGCTACGAGCTGGCGACGATCGCCGAGTACAACATCCCGGTGAAGGTCTGCATCCTCAACAACGATTTCCAGGGGATGGTCAAGCAGTGGCAGGACCTGTTCTACGGCCACCGCTACAGCAACACCACGATGAAGAACCCGAACTTCGCCGCGATGGCCGAAGCCTTCGGCGTGCGCGGCATCCGCTGCGAGAACAAGTGCGACGTGGAGAAGACGGTCAAGACGATGCTCGAGCACGAGGGGCCGGTCGTCGTCGACTTCTTCGTCGAGCCCAACGAGCACGTGTATCCCATGGTGCCGGCAGGCAAGGGGCTGCACGAGATGGAGCTGGGGACGCTGGCGTAACGAACAGCGCAACGCACCACACGAAGGGCGACTCGAAAGAGTCGCCCTTCTTCGTTTAACGTCTCGGCCAAGCCGGGTAGAATGGTGGCATGTCGATGACCAGAGAACAACTTCTCGCCGAAGCGATGACTCTCGAACCGCAGGAGCGCGAGGCGCTCGCGGATGAGTTGCTCGGCACGCTGACGGACGCCGACGCCGCCGAGATCGATGCTGCGTGGCTCGCCGAGTCGCGCCGGCGTGACGAAGCCTACTCGCGGGGCGAGATCGGCGCCTCTCCCGTGGATGAGTGAGCACACCGAGCTCCGCCATTCGCATAGAAAAACTTTGTTATTTCTTGCCTCGCGGCCGCGGGCATGGGAGTAAGCTCCAGGCAAGGGAAGCGCAACGTAGCACGCGGAATGGTGGCTCGGCGTTTTCGTTCCGGACTTTTGCAGCCGCGCACGCACGCGCAAACCGCGCTTTCCCTTCGCGACGTTCTCACCGCGAAGGGCACCGCCGATGTCGCCACACACCTTCAAGCCGGTGGCTCGCATTTGCCGTACCCGGTACGCACCAGCATTGGCAGAACCCCTCGAACGCCGCACGCTCATGGCCAGCACGCTGGTGATCACCGCCGGCGGGACGTACAGCGGCACGTGGGAAAGCCAGGATCCCATGACCCCCGTCGTCTCCGTGCAGACGAACGAGCCGGTCGTGATCGTGAATTCCGTCATCCGCGGCCCCGGCGACCTGATCGCCAGCGGCGTGGACCACACCGACATCACCGTCCGCAACACCCAAGGCTACGGCGTCAACCCCAACCTCTATGGCCGGGCCACCGGTGAGTTCATCTCCGTCCGGCGGTTCGACAACCTCGTCGCCGAGGACAACTACTTCGAGCACACCGCCGGCATCAACCTGCTCGATTACCTCGGCACCCACACCGCCGCCGACACCGTCCGCGTCGTCGATAACCACGCCCGAAACATCGACGGCCGCGAGAGCGACGGCAACGGCGGGTATCTCGACTTCAACGCGCGCACGCGCAGAAGCGACGGCATCACCGAGAAAGGGTACGAGATCGTCCAGTTCGTGCAGTTGGACAAGGTATCCGGTGTGCCGGGGATGCAGATCGCGTGGAACAAAGTGATCAACGAGCCGGGCAACAGCCGCGTCGAGGACAACATCAACATCTACAAGAGCGGGGGCACGATCGACAGCCCGCTGCTGATCCACGACAACTACATCGAGGGCGCGTACACGATCGCGCCGTGGCAGGGCGACTATTCCGACGACACGTACGACTACGGCTGGGGCTTCTCCGGCGGCGGAATCCTGCTCGGCGACGGCGTTGGCTCTGACACCACTGCCGACCCCGCCTACGTGCAGGCGTACGGCAACACCATCGTCTCCACCACCAACTTCGGCATCGCCATCGCCGCCGGGCACGACATGGAGTTCTACGACAACCGCATCGTCTCCGCGGGCGTGCTGCCCGACGGGCGCGCGATCACCGCGCAGAACGTCGGCGCTTACATCTGGGACGCGTACGGCGCGGGAGCGACGCACTTCTACGACAACTACGCGCACGACAATCTGATCGGCTGGGTGAAGGGCTCCGGGCGGAACGACTGGTGGTCGCCAGTGGCCGGCGCCCTCTACAACAACACGCGCTGGCTCGACCCCATCACGGCGGAAACGGAGTCGGCGGAGTACGCGCTGTGGCAGCAGAAGCTGGCGGAGCATCAGCCCCCGACCACCACCCCGCCGGCGGCGCCCTCCGACCTGGCCGCCATCACCGCGGGCACGAACCAGATCAATCTGACCTGGACCGACAACGCCGACAACGAGGGCGGGTTCCGCATCGAGCGGTCGCCGGACGGGGAAGCCGGGTGGACGACCGTCGCCACGCTGGGCCGGAACATGACCCGCTACAGCGACGCCAACGAGCTCTCCAGCGGCACGACCTATCACTACCGGGTGGTCGCGATCAACATCATCGGCGACAGCGACGCCTCCAACGTCGCCGGCGCCACCACGCTGATCCCGATCGCCCCGACCGCGCCGGCGAACCTCGCCGCCAGCGTCATGACCTCTACACGGATCGACCTGACGTGGACGGACACGTCGAACAACGAGACCGGCTTCATCGTCGAGCGCTCCCCCGACGGCCCTGCCGGCTGGACCGCGCTCACGACGCTCTCGCGGAACACCACGAGCTACAGCGATGTCGGGCTGACCCCCGCAACGTCCTACAGCTACCGCGTCCGCGCCACCAACGCGGTCGGCGACTCGCCGGACTCGAACGTCGTGGCGGCCACCACGTTCGACCCCGCCCTCCCGGCGCCGTGGTCGAACGGCGACATCGGCACCACCGGCGCGGCCGGGAGCGCGGGCGCCAACAACGGCGCCTTCACCATCCGCGGCGCCGGCTCGAACATCGGCGGCAGTGCGGACGCGTTCCACTTCGTCTACCAGACCCTCACCGGCAACGGCACGCTCATCGCCCGCGTCACCGGCGTGCAGAACACCGCCTCCGGCGCCAAGGCCGGCATCGACATGCGCGATGGGCTCTCGCGAAAGGCCAGGCATGCCGGCCTGTTCCTCACTCCCTCCGGCGGCGTCAAATTCGTCCGCCGCACCAAGACCGGCGGCTCCAGCAGCACCACGACCGCCAGCGGCCCCGTCGCCCCGTACTGGCTCAAGCTGGTCCGCAGCGGCAACACGTTCTCGGCCTACCGCTCGCCCGACGGCACGACCTGGACAAAGGTCGGCTCCGCGAGCGTCTCCATGGGCGCCACGATCTACGTGGGACTGGCGGTCACATCGAGCCAGTCGGGCGTCTTGAACTCGTCGACGTTCGACAACGTTTCCCTCACTTGATCAACCGAATCACGACCCCGACGCGACCGCGACGATAGGGCGTCTTCCTGATGCGTTCACGTCTTTCGCGCAGACATCCGTACCGCGCGACGATACAACCAGTGAGGGACGCGTCCCTGGGGGCGATGGAGGTGGCCGGTTGTACTCTGTTCACGGTGCCTTGCGGCGGGTCGTCCGCCGAGTCGTTGGGGGCGCTGGCGGAACCTCTCCGTCCGCTTCGTCGTCGCATGCCTCGAACCACCGTCACGACACGCTGAACCTCGCCATGATCGTCGGCGCGCAGCGCAGCGGAACGACGTGGCTCCAGTTCCTCTGCGCCGCCCACCCGAAGATCGCGGGCAGCGAAGAGCTGCACCTGTTCTCGCGCTACCTCGGCCACGTTATCGGTTCGTACTGGACCGACCTGCGCGAGTACGCCAACGCCGATCGCCCGCAGGGGCTGCCGTGCGTTCTCTCACAGGAAGAGTTCGACGACGCCCTCAGGCGATTCGCGACGACCGTTTTCGCCAGGATCCTGCACTGTAAACCCGGCGCGACGCTCGCCATCGAGAAGACCCCCGACCACGTCCTGCACCTGCACTACATCCGCCACCTGTTCCCGAACGTGAAGGTCATCCACGTGATCCGCGACCCGCGCGACGTCGTGGTGTCTCAACTCGCCGCCGCGGCATCGTGGGGCGAAGCGTGGGCGCCGCACGGCGTCGCCGACGCGGCGCAGCGATGGGTCGAATGGGTCGGCAAGGGACGTCAATGCGCGGGGTCGGACCTGTACACGGAAGTCCGCTACGAGACGCTGCTGAGTGACGGCCCACGAGAATTGGCGCGCGTCTACGACTTCCTCGGCCTCCCGCTAGAGATGGAGGAGGTCGATCGCATCTACGCCCAGTTCTCCCTCGCGGCGCTGAAGGCCGCCGCGGCGCCGTCCGTGCTGATCAAGCGACCGAACGCAACCTCGCCCATGGCTGACGGGGATGCCGGAAGCGCCGGCATCGACCATCACGCGCCACGCGAAGCGTTCTACCGCAAGGGCCAAGCCGGCGCGTGGCGCGAGAGCTTGAGCGAAGAAGACGTCCGCACGGTAGAGCGCATCGCCGGGCCGCTGATGGACGAACTGGGCTACGCGCACGAGTCGACCGATCCAGCATCTACTCCCGCGGTTACCGCCAATCACTGACAATGTGATCGCCGTGGTTCCGGTGACACACCACACACTCCCAAGCGATATGATATGAGTCCCCGCTTTCTCCGAGCGGACATTTCCTCATAAGGGCAGGAACGCACATGGCGAAGTTCGCGTTGCAATCGCGGGTGTTCTGGCTCTTCGTGCTCGTCGGCCACGCGTTCGGGGCGGCGGCGTGGTTCGGGTTGCTGTTTCGGCCGATCAGGAGAGGCAACCGATGCACATCCAAACCCACGTGCTCTCCGGCTGGTGTGTCGGCAACCTGCTGCCGCTGACGGCGCGCGAGCGGCTCATGTGCATGCTCGCCGCGAGCCTGGCGGACCTCGACGGGCTCGGCATCGTCGTCAGCGAGGAACTCTACTGGGACTATCACCACAAGCTCGGCCACTGCGCCGTGTTCGGCGTGCTGCTCGCGGCGACGATGGCGGCGCTCTCGACGCATCGACTGCTGTCGTTCCTTGCCTATCTGGCGCTCTTTCACCTCCATCTCGTCCTCGACTATTTTGGTTCGGGCCCCGGATGGCCGATCTACTACGCATGGCCCGTCTCCGATCGGGAATGGCTGAATCCGCGCGCCTGGGCGTTCTCCTCGTGGCAGAACATCGGCACGGCGTTCGCGCTGGTCGCGTGGACGGTCTGGATCGCGATGCGGCGCCGTCGCACGCCGCTGGAAGTGCTCATGCCGTCGCTCGACCGCAAGGCGGTCGCGTGGATCGAGCGGCGCCGCGGCAAAGGCAATCGAGGCACGGATGAAGATCGCCTACCTGGTCGCCGCCCATCGGAACGGGCCGCAGCTTCAGCGGCTACTGCGGGCGATCGATGACCCGGACAACCTCTACGTGCTTCACGTCGATCGCCGCGCTGACCGTGCGGTGCATGACGCCGCCCGCGCGTTCGCCCGGGGACGGCGCAACGTCCACGTCATGCCGTCGCGCAAGATCATCTGGGGAGGCGAGAGCCTCCTGCGCGTTCAACTGGCGGCGATCGACGTCGCGCTCAGCGCGGACGCGACTTGGCAACAGTTCGTCATCCTCAGCGGCCAGTGCTACCCGCTGCTGCCGCAGGCCGCCATTAGTCGAGCCCTCGACGCCGGCGGAGTGGGGCGAAACTACGTCGAGGTACAGGACTACGCGAAATCGTCTCCCGCCATTCGCCCGCGGACGCGTTACTGGCACGTCGAGTTCAACGGCAGCCTGCTCCGCGTCCCTTTCTTCCGCCGACCCGCGCCGAGCCACCAACTCCACTGGGGCTCGAACTTCGTCATGCTCAGCCGGGGGTTCTGCGACTACATCTTCCATGACCCGCTGTCGGCCCGCTGCCAGGACTATTTCACCTACATCAAGATTCCGGATGAGTTCTTCTTCCAGACCGTGCTGATGAACAGTCCTTTTCAGAGCACGCTCGTCCGCGACCACAAGCGACTGATCATCTGGGACGGCGGATCGCCGCACCCGCGCACGCTCACCCGTGCGGACCTCCCCGCCCTGCTCTCGTCCGGCGCGTTCTTCGCGCGCAAGTTCGATGACGCGGCCGACGCCGCTGTGCTCGACGCGATCGACCGCCAGCGCCTCGCCCCGCGGGCCGCGGCGGGATAGTCACTCCGACGTGAGCTGCTTGATCGCCGTCTCGAGGCGCTTGAAGTTGATCGGCTTCGTCAGGTGCTCGTAGAAGCCCGCCTGCTTGCTCTTGACGATATCCTCTTCCATCCCGAAGCCGCTGAGCGCGATGCCCTTGATCGGGCGGCGCTTGAGGAGCTGTTCCATCAGCTCCAGCCCGCTGCCGTCGGGAAGCCCGATGTCGCTGATGAGCAAATCGAAAGGCGGGTCGGCGTCGGCGGCGGTGAGGGCGGCCTGAACGCTGTGGGCGGTCTTCACGTCATAGCCCAGCCGCTGGAGCAAGCGCTGCATCGCCTTGTTCGTGTCCTCGTGATCATCCACGAGCAGGATGCGGACGTCGCGCGGCTCCGCGGCGAGCGGCGCCGGCGGCTGGTCGCAGCTCACGGGCTCCTTCTCCGCGCCGCGGTGCAGCGGCAGCTCGACGGTGAACGTCGAGCCCTTGCCCTTGCCCTCGCTGCGGGCTGAGATCGTCCCGCCGTGCAGCGTGACCAGCGCTTTTGAAATCGCCAGCCCCAGTCCCAGCCCGCCGAACAGGCGCGCGATCGACTGCCCGCCCTGCTCGAAGGCGTCGAAGATCCGCGACAGCGCCTGCCGCTCGATGCCGATGCCGGAATCGCTCACCTCCAGCCGCACACTGCGCGGCGATGCCGGGCGGCAGCGGAACGTGATCGTCCCGCCCTCGGGCGTGAACTTCACAGCGTTGCTGATCAGGTTCCAGAAGATCTGCTGCAACCGCGCGGGGTCGGCGCGAACGGGGCAGAACCCTTCGGTCAGGCCCATCACGATCGTCAGCCGCTTGGCCTCGATGTCCGGCCGGCAGATCTCCAGCGCGGTGTGGAGGGCGTGGTAGACGTCGACCGTCTCGAGGTTGAGCAGGAGCTTGCCCTTGGCGACGCGCGTGAGGTCGAGCAGGTCATCGATCAGCCGCGCTTCGAGCTCGACGTTCCGCCGGATGATCTGGAGCCCGCCGCGCACGGATTCGGACAATTGCCCTTCCATCTCCATCGATTGCACGGTCGTCAGGACCGGCATGAGCGGCGTGCGCAGCTCGTGGCTGAGGACGGAGAGGAACTGGTCCTTCGCCTTGTTCGCCGCCTCCGCCGCGTCGCGCGAACCCTTCAGTTCGGTCTCGGCGCGCTTCTGGTCGTCGATGTCGGTGCAGGTGCCGAACCACTTGACGATCGTCCCCGCCGAATCGCGCATGGCCACGGCGCGGCCAAGGTGCCAGCGGAACGTCCCGTCTTTGGCGCGGAGGCGGTACTCGATGTCGAAGACCTCACCGGTCTGGAGCGATCGGTTCCATCGCTTCATGGTCCGGTCGAGATCGTCGGGGTGCAGCAGTTGCTTCCAGCCGAAGCCAAGGAGCCGCTCCGCCGGAATGCCGCTGAACTCCACGAATCGCAGATTGTAGTAATCGCCGGCGCCCGTGGGCAGGCCGGTCCAAACCATCTGGGGAATCGACTCGGAGAGAAAGCGATACTGCTCCTCGCCACGTCGCAGGGCCTGGTAGAGCTGCGCGTTGTCGATTGCGACGGCCGCCTGGCTGGCGACGCCGGCGATGACCTGCTCGTCGCCCTCGTTGAACCGCCCCGGCTCGGGGTGTCCGAAGAACAGCCCACCCAGGACGTTTCCCGATCGCGAGACGACCGGCGCGGCGAGGTAGCTGCGCACGGGCAGGCGGCCCTTCGGCATGCCGAATGGCGCAGCGCCCTTGCCGTAGCGCGGATCCTTCGTGACGTCATCAAGCCGCACGACGCCCTCGCCGCGGAACGTCGCGCCGAAGATCTCCGTATTGCGCGAAATGTGAAACTGCTCCAGCGCCTCCTTCGGCACCCCGGACAGGGTGTGCAGCGTGTACGACTCGCCCGACTCGCTCACAAGGTTGTAGAAGAACGCGCCGAACGCCGCGCCGGTCAGCTTTGTTGCCTCGTCGGTGACGGTCTGCACGAGCTTGTGCACGTCGCGCTCCACGGCCAGCAGGCTGCCGATGCGGTAGAGCGTCTCCGTGATGCGGACCTGCTCCTGGAGCTGCGCCGTCGCGTCGCGCGCAGCGCCCTCGGCGCGGTGCAACCGCACGGCGGAGCGGATCGCCTTGTGCAGGTGATCGAGCGAGACGCGCGATTTGGCAAGGTAATCCGTCGCCCCCGCCTTCATCATGTCGACCGCGAGCTCCTCGTTGCCCTGTCCGGTCATCATGATGATCGGCGTGGTGACGCCGGCCGCGCGAAGCTCGCGCAGGACGTTGAGGCCGTCGCGGTCGGGGAGGTGGTGGTCGAGCAGGACGCAGTCGAAGCGAGCGCTCCGCAGCAGTTCGATCGCGGAGGTCCCATCGACTGCCTCGACGATCTCCGCCATCATCTCGGCGGATTTCAGCGCGCGGCGCACCGCCATGCGGTCGACGTCGTCGTCGTCGATGACGAGGATGTGGAGCGATTCTGGCATTCGCGCGCGGACCGTACCCGGCATCATGTGTCCCGTGTCCCGAAGCCCGCTGGGAGATGCCGGAGCTCGACTCTATCGCGGGGGGCGGGCGTCTAAAAAGACAACGAACCTCCGCTCGTCGCCGGCGCCGCGCCAGCGAGAGTAATACGTTACGACGCCCGATCCAGACTACGGAAAATCCGCCTGAAATCTTGGAGGGGGCGGGTTAAACACCCCGCAGGCGGGGTGGCTAAATGGTCAGGTCGTCTGCAGGAGCGAGTCGGTCGGAATCGGCGCCTCCCCCACCGACGTGCCGCAGACTGACGCGATCGCGGGGCCCGCCCCGGGCAGGATATCGAAGGGGGCGCCGGTCAGCGACCAGTTCTCGCGCTGGAGTCGACGCACCGTCGGATAGTACGGCTCGCGCGGGTGGAAGGCGATGACGGCGGCAAATGTGCCATCGGAGAGCTTCACCGTCGCGCCGGGCGGGTACGGCGGGATGATCGACGGGAGCATCCGCAGGATCTGCGGGTCGACCCGGCCCGCGTAGCGCGTGCGCATCAGGTGCAGGATCTGCACCGTCGATCGGCGGCGGCCGGTCGGCGTGAGCGTCAGGCGCTCGTACAGGTCCGCCGCGAGCAGGATGCGGCCGAAGACGTGGATGCGCAGCCCCTCGACGCGCACCCGCTCGCTGCCGCGCTTCAGCGTAACGCGCGGGAAACCGCTGCCGTCGAAGTGCTGGTGATGATGGAGCACCGCCGCGGCGGCGGAGGCCTCGACGCCGTCGTGAATCATCTCGTGCGAGAGGACCGGGTGCTCCTGCCACGTCGCGAGGTCGACGACGTCGGTCGGCTCGTCGATGGCGGTGCACGATTGCAGGTCGGTGGGAAGCCGCACCTTGCCCAGGTCGTGGAGCATGCCTGCGACGCCGAGGTTGACGACCTCGCGCGCGTGCTCGGGCGGCAGGCGGCGCTGCTTGACGATGTACTGCTCGAGCCGGATGCCGATCACCATCGCCAGGTGCGCCACCGCCGCCGCGTGGCGCACGCCGTCGGCGCCGAGGCCGCTCATCATCTCATCGAGATAGATCGGGTACTTCCCCTGGCGCATGAGCGCGAGGACGAGTTGGCGCGTCGTGGCGTAATACTCCGGGAAGCTGACCGTCGGCCGGGCCTCGCCCTCGAGGGCGGCGATCGTCGCGCGGATCTTCGCGTATATCTCGCGCCGCGCCGGCGTGAGGTACGGCGCGAGGTGGCGGTCGATGTCAGACAGGTCCGGGTAATCGACGTAAACGACGGTGATGCCGATGTCGCGCAGCTTCGCCAGCACGACGTCGTCGAGCAGATAGCCGGCCGTCAGCAACTCCTGCTCGGGGTGAGCGGGGTTGGTCACGGTCATGGCCAGCCGCATGCCGGGCTGCGCGTCGTGAATGGGGAGGGTCAACACGGTGTCACCACTGTGAACATCGTGTGAATCTGACCGCGGGCTAAGCGCGTTCGAGAAGTCCGATAAGGGAGGGGAGGCGGAGTGGTGGCGTGGTTGGGTGGTGGAGTAGTGGAGTCAAGCTCTTCACTCGACCACTCCACCACGCCACCACTCAACCACTCCCCCCTTCAAGCCCGTGCCGGCATCGAGGCGAGGAACGCGCCGGCGACGATGAGGGCCACGCCGAGCCAGTTCACGGTTGTCGGACGTTCGCCGAGGATCAGGACGGCGAGGATGATCGCCAGCGGCATGGAAAGCTTGTCGATCGGCGCGACCTTCGATACGTCGCCGAGTTGCACCGCCCGGAAGTAGAACAGCCACGACGCCGCCCCCGCGGCGCCGGAGAGGACGATCATCAGCAGCGGACGGCCCTTCAGCTCCGGCAACTTCGACCAGACGCCCGCGAACGTGCAGGTGATCAAGAGCAGGACGGTCATCACGACGCTGCGGACCATCGTGGCGAAGGTCGGATCGACCTTCTCCATCCCGAGCTTGGCGAAGATCGCGACCAGGGACGCGGCGATGGCGGAGAGGATGGCGTAGAGGAGCCAGCGGTCGAGCATGTTGTCGTCTCCCGAGGAAATGGGGCACGTCATCCCGCCACGTCATCCCGAAGGGAGTTCTACGACCGAGGGATCTCGGGTTCGAGAGCGACTCTTGACCCCCGAGATCCCTCCGGTCGCTCAGGCTCCCATCGGGATGACGTGCGCTGGCGGACGCACGCACGTCCCAACGCACGCAGTCCCCTCGCACGCGGTGCTCATGACGCTTTGAACGACGCCGCCATATCGCTCGTGCCGGCATTCGACGGCGTCGCGACCTTCTTCCGCCCGCCGTACTGCTTGTCCAGGTCGACGATGAACTGCTCGTACGCGTCGCCGTCGAGCGGCAGGTCGACGGGCTGGCGCGACAGCCCCGCCATCAGCATCGCGTTGCCGAGCTCGAGCTGTTTCACGCCGTCCTCGCCCGGTGCGAGCAGCGGTGTGCCTTCGCGAATCGCGGCCACGAAGTTCTCCGTGATCACCTTGTGCCCCTCGGCCTCCGGCTTGAACGGAATGTCGATCTCCCACGATTCGACGTGCGCGAAGCTGTTCGGCGACGTCTCGCGAACCTGCTTCACGCTTTGCCGCGTGCGGAAGAACTTCAGCTTGCCGTTCTCCACCACGACCTTGCCGCGATCGCCGGCGATGTCGAGGCGGTTCGTGCCCGGGCTCTCGCCGGTGCTGGTGATGAAGTGGCCGGTCATGCCGTTGGCGTACTCCATGATGGCGGTGACTTCGTCCTCGACCTCGATCGGATGGGTCTTGCCGATGTGGGCGACGCCGGTGACGCGGGTGGGCATCATGCCGGTGAGCCAGGGGATGAGGTCGAGGTTGTGCGGGCATTGGTTGATCAGGACGCCGCCGCCCTCGCCCTTCCACGTCGCGCGCCAGCCGCCGGAGGCGTAGTAGCTCCACGTGCGGAACCAGTCGGTGACGATCCACGTCAGCCGCGTCAGCTCGCCAAGTTCGCCCTCGGCGATGAGCGATTTGAGCTTCTGGTAGATCGGCGCGGTGCGCATCTGGAACATCATGCCGAACTGCACGTTCGGGTATCTCGCGTGCGCGTCGTTCATGCGCCGCGCGCCGTTCACGGTGACGGCCGCGGGCTTTTCACACAGGACGTGCAATCCTTTCGCCATGGCCATCTCGGCGATCTCGGGGTGCTGGTAATGTGGGGTGGCGATGAGGATTGCATCGACGGCGCCGGAGTCGATCAGTTCCTGGTAAGTGCCGAACGCCGGGACGCCGCCGTTCTTCTCCGAGATCTCCTTGCGGCGGTTTTCGTCCACGTCGCAGACCCCGCCAAGCTTCGCGGCGGGCTGGAGGGAATTCATGTAGTCGGCGTGGAACCGCCCCATGTTGCCAAGGCCGACGACGCCGAAACGAACCGTGTCCATGTATCTCCTCAATAGCGTTTGGAGAGGCGAATTTACCCGACCCGCGGCTTGGAAGCGATTCCCGTGATTCGGCGGGATTTTCGCCGCGCTGCACAGTAACATCCCGGCCCTCGGGCTGCGGTGGGTTTCAAGCGTCGCGCGCGCAGCCTTCGCGCCAGATCGTCACTTGCGTCGCTTGGAAATTCACGAGGACACGATGCGCCCCTGCTCCGATCGATCGACCATGATCTCTCCGTGCGCGATGAGCGAGTTGGAATCCCGCAGACTGCTCGCGGTCGACCTGCTCGCCAGCGTGGTGGCCGACGGCTTTTTCGGCCCCAACGACGTCGTCGGCATCAACATCACGGTCAAGAACGCCGGCACGACCTCGACGAATCCGCCGGTGATCTCGGCGAACCTCTACCTCAGCACGGACACGACATTCAACGCCGGCAGCGACATCCTTCTCGGCGAGGCAAACCTCGGCGGGCTGGGCGTGCTCGCCGGCGGCGCGGAGCGCACGATCAGCAAGCCGGTCGCCATCGCACCGTCCGTCCCGGCCGGCGATTACCACGTGATTGTCGTCATCGATCAGGGCCAGGCGATCGCCGAGTCCAACGAGAACAACAACATCGCGTTCACCTCGGCCGCTTCGGTGCGCATCGTGACCGAGGAGCTGACGAACCAGACCCTCCTCGGCACGGCGGGTGACGACGTGATCACCATCGAGCAACACGAGGCCAA
Organism: Tepidisphaeraceae bacterium; assembly: GCA_049679725.1. Classification (GTDB taxonomy): domain Bacteria; phylum Planctomycetota; class Phycisphaerae; order Tepidisphaerales; family Tepidisphaeraceae; genus DASYWJ01. The sequence continues at coordinate 614 of JBAUGM010000850.1, read as the reverse complement.
CACGATTATCACCGTCAACGGCGTGAGCAAGCGGTTCGAGGTGGGCAGCTTCGACCACGTCTTCATCGACGGCGGCTCGGGCAACGATCGCATCCTGGTCACGAACGACGAGGTGAACGTGCGCCTCCAGATCACCGGGAGCGGCGGGAACGACACGATCGTCGGCGGCGGCGCGGGCGACGAGCTGTCGGGCGCGAACGGAAAGGACAGAGTTTCCGGCGGCGAGGGGGACGACTACCTCCTGGGCGGCGCTTCCGCGGACTACCTCAGCGGCGAAGCGGGAAACGACACGATGAGCGGCGCGGGCGGCAAGGATCGCCTCGCCGACGTCTTCGGCCGCGACCACTTCATCGGCGGCGGCGGGAACGACGTCATCATCTGCCGCGACGTCCTCAACGACGCCGACAACGACCCCGACACCGTCTCCGGCGGCCTCGGCGATGACCGGGCGCAGGTCAACGAAAACGGCGCCTTCCCCGACGGTCTGGCGAGCATCGAGCAGTTGATCGCATAGAGCCGCCCCAGGGCAATCGCATGTCCGCTCTTCTGTAGGGGCGAACCTTGTGTTCGCCCTTTGCTGCGCATCCGAAATGCGGGCGAACACAAGGTTCGCC
>JBAUGM010000849.1:0-11205 GCA_049679725.1 Tepidisphaeraceae bacterium | reverse complement strand
GGGGGTAAGAGCGACCGCTCGCGTCGCTTTCGGTTGATCGGCCTTGGTGATCGTCTGGATCGGGCGCTCGATCGTCTTCAGGATCAGGTTCGGGTACACGCCGAGCACGACGACGAGGATCGCGATCGGCACGAGCACGGCGATCTCCCGCCCGTTGATGTCGCCAGGCACCGCGTGACCGTCGTCGTGCTTCGCTTCTTCGTGATGCGAGTCGTGAGCATCCGGCGTCTTCAGCGGGCCCCAGATCACGCGGGCGGCCATGTGCAGCATGTAGATCGCGCCCAGGACGATGCCCGTCGCCGCGACCACGCCATATGCGATGCCCAGGTGCTTCGAGGTGAACGCGCCGAGGATGGTCAGAAATTCGCTGACGAACCCGTTCAACCCCGGCAGACCGATGCTGCTGAGCGTGAAGAGGATGAAGAAGAACGCCAGCACCGGCATGCGCTTGGCCAGCCCGGAGAGTGCGTCGATGTCGCGCGTGTGGTAGCGGTCGTAGATCATCCCGATCACGAGGAACAGCGCCCCGGTGCTCAGGCCGTGGTTGATCATGTAGAAGACGCTCCCCGCCACGCCGGTGTCGTTCAGCGCGATCAGGCCGAGCACGCAGAACCCCAGGTGGGAGACGGAGGAGTAGGCGACGAGCTTCTTGATGTCCTGCTGCACCCAGGCGACGAGCGCGCCGTAGATGATGCCGATCAGGCAGAGGACGCCCAGCGCGTGCAGCAGCGCCGGGAAGGCGACCGTGCCGCCCGGGCCGAGCAGGCCGATGGGGATGGCGAGCTTGTACAGGCCGTACGTCCCCAGCTTCAGCAGCACGCCGGCCAGGATGACCGAGCCGGCCGTCGGGGCTTCGGTGTGCGCCAACGGGAGCCACGTGTGCACGGGGAACAGCGGAACCTTCACCGCGAAGCCGGCGAGGAACGCGAGGAACAGGAACAGCCGCTCCTTCGTCGTGAAGGCTTCGCCGGCGAAGCGGTAGATGACGTCCAGGTCGAACGTCTGCAAACGCAGGCCGATGTAGATGATGCCGGCGAGCGTGAAGACCGAGCCGGTGAACGTGAAGAGGAAGAACTTGCCCGCCGCGTAGCGCCGCTCGGGGCCGCCCCAGATGCCGATGATGAAGAACATCGGGATGAGGGTGAGCTCGAAGAAGATGTAGAACAGCAGCAGGTCGCGCGCGACGAAGACGCCGAGCATCGCCGTCAGCAGCAGGAGCATCCAACCGTAGTATTCCTTCTCGCGCTCCTTGATCGACTCGAAGCTGGCGGCGATGGCCAGCGGCGAGAGCAGGGCCGTCAGGAGGACGAGCCAGAGGCCGACGGCGTCCATCGCGAGGCTGAAGCTGAAGCCGATCGTGCTGATCTGGAGAAGCGACTCCATCCCGCCGCCGAAGAGGATGCGGTTCTCGTTGATCGAATCGCCGCCCTTCCAGGGGAACTGAAAGGCCAGCACGACCGCGACCGCCGCCGTCGCGAGGCTGACGATCAGCGCCCACGTCCTGGCGTATTTCGCGTCCGGCAGCAGCGCGCAGACGAGCGCCCCGACGGTGGGGATGATGAGCAGCAGGGGCAGGAGAAAGTTGTCCATCTCGTCTTCGTAGGGGCGAACCTTGTGTTCGCCCGATTTCCTTCATCACCCGCAGAGGGCGAACACGAGGTTCGCCCCTACAGGAAGATCACCATCAAAATCACCGCGACACCGAGCAGCATCACCGCGGCGTAGCCCTGCAGGTAGCCGCGCTGCGTCGTCAGCTTCAGCGCGAAGCCGGACAACTGCGGCACGAAGCTGATCAGCCACACCAACCCATCCACCACCCACCGATCGATCGCGAAGAACGCGCGGCCCAGCGAGCGCAGCGGCTCGACGATGCCGTTCTGGTAGATCTCGTCGACCCAATACTTCGCGTCCAGCGCCCGCGTGACGCCAGGCATGCCGGCGGCGAGCCGCTCGGCGCGGGCGCGGTCCTTCAGGTGCAAGACGTATGCCGTCAGGATCCCCGCGATGGCAATCGCGCCGCCGATGAGCAGCCCGGTGAGCGGGAAGTGGAACTGCTCCGCCGCGAACGGTTGGCCGAAGGGGATCGGGTCGACGTAGTGGTGCCCCTCGTCGCCTCGCGCAGCCGCCTCGAAGTCGCCGTTGGCCATCTTCGCCTTGAAGTACCCGAGCGAGAACGAGGGGCTCTGGCCGAGGAAATGGCCGAGCTTGTGGCCGAAGTGATCCGGATGGGTCGGCAGATTGATCAATCCCGCGAAGAGCGCGCCGATCGCCAGCACGGTGAGCGGCAGGATCATCACCATCGGCTCGTGATTGTGATGAGCGTGATCATCGTGGTCATGAGCGCCGTGACTGTGCGCGTCGTCGTGACCATGTCCGCCGCCGCCATGGCCGTGATCGCCCGCCGGCGCATCGGGGATGACTTCCGGTCCTTCGAACACGCGGAAGTAGAGCCGGAACGTGTAGTACGCCGTCAGGAATGCGGTGACCGACAGGATCGCATAGATCAGCAGGCTGCGCTCGTGGGCGTAGTGGATGATCTCGTCCTTGGAGAAGTATCCGCTGGTGAGCGGGAACCCGGCCAGCGCGAGGCAGCCGATGAGCATGAGGATGCGCGTCTTGGGCAGTTGTCGCTTCAGGCCGGACATCTTGCGCAGGTCCAGTTCGCCCATCATCGCGTGCATGACCACGCCGGAGGAAAGGAACAGCAAGGCCTTGAAGAACGCGTGGGTGACGAGGTGAAACACGCCCGCGACCGGCGCGAGCACGCCCACGCCGACGAACATGAACCCCAGTTGGCTGACGGTGGAGTAGGCGAAGACCTTCTTCAGGTCGAACTGCCGCAGCGCGATCGTGCCGGCGAAGATCGCCGTGAACGCGCCGATGATCGCGATCGTCCACATCGCCGCGTCGTTGCCGAGGAACAGCGTCGAGCAGCGCGCGATCATGTAGACGCCGGCCGTCACCATGGTCGCGGCGTGGATGAGCGCGCTGACGGGGGTGGGGCCTTCCATGGCGTCGGGAAGCCAGACGTGCAGCGGGAACTGCGCGCTCTTGCCGAAGGCGCCCAGCATGAGCAGGAATGGGATGTAGGTCAGCGCCCAGGCCTGTTCGGCATTGGGGCTCAGGGCCATCTCGAGCAGGCCGGTGTTGGTGCCCGCGCCGTCGCCGAAGTAGCTGACGGTGCCGAACGCCTTGAACGCCAGCATGATGCCCAGGCCGAACCCGAAGTCGCCCACGCGGTTGACGAGGAACGCCTTCTTGGCCGCCTCGCGCGCCGAGGGCTTCTCGTAGTAGTAGCCGATCAGCAAATACGAGCAGAGGCCGACGCCCTCCCACCCGAGATACAGCATGATCAGGTTCTCGCCCATCACCAGGTTGGTCATCATGAAGATGAACAAACCGAGATAGGCGAAGAACCGGAAGTAGCCCGCCTCGCCCTTCATGTAGCCGGCGGCGAAGACGCAGATGAAAAAGCCGATGCCGCAGACGACGCAGAGCATCACGCACGTCAGGGGGTCGAAGAAGTAGCCCCAGTTGGCGTTGAAATCGCCGATCGAGATCCAACTGAAGTAGTTCTTGACGGCCGAGAGGTTCATCTGCGCCGAGTCGCGCGGCGTGGCGGAAAGGTGCCCGGCGGGCGCGGCCGGCGCTTCACTTTCGTGATGATGCGACACCCCGATCACCGCCAGCAGCAGCGAGATCGAGATCACCGCGGCCCCGCCCACCCCCAGCCAGATCGGCCAGTGCGACCGCTGCTTGAGGAACTTCGCCCCGAAGAACCCCGCAGCGCACGCGCCCAGCAGCGGCAGCAGCGGGATCAGGAACGAGTATTCGATCTGCCAGAGGTCTTGCATCGCAGTCATTGGTCCCTGGTCACTGGTCACTTGTCAGGGACTGGTTCTTGACCAGTGACAAGGGACGAGTGACCAATGACTATCCCTTCAGCTCTCTCCACGCATCCGCATCCAGCGTCGCCCGCTGCCGGAACAACAACACGACCAACCCCAGCGCCAACGACGCTTCCGCCGCGGCGATGACGAGCACGAAGATCACGAACGCCTGCCCGCCGAGGTTGCCGTGGTAGCGGCCGAAGGCGATCAGGTTGATCGCCACGCCCTGAAACATCAGCTCCGTGCACAGGAACATGACGATCAGGTTGCGCCGGGTCATGAACCCGATCATCCCGATCACGAACATGATCGCGCCGACGGCGAGGTAATGTTGTAGCGCTAGCTCGGTCATTGTTTTAACCGCAGATGAACGCGGATGAACGCGGATAGGAAAAGATCCATTTTCTATCTGCGTTCATCTGCGTTCATCTGCGGTTTCACTACGTTTCCGGATACGCCTTCTGCCTCGGGTTCTCCGTCCCATACACGGGGATCGAATGCGGATCGTCGTCGATCGGCGTCGCCGGCGCGACGAGCGTGGCGCGGTCGCGGGCCTCGCGGCGGACCGACTCCGTCTCGACGACCCGGCGACGGGCAATCACGATCGCGCCGACCATCGCGATGGTCAGGATCAGACCGGAGAGCTCGAGGTTGATCAGTTGGTTGTTAAAGAGATAAACGCCAAGCTGCTGCACGCCGCCTTGGGGGTTAAAGCCGTCCGCCATCGATGTAAGCGGTTGTGCGAGCAGGTCCTGCGTCACCGCAAACGTGCCGCTTGCTGCGCCCGCGGCGGGGTATTTCGTAGATTGGAGTCCCTCGCCCTTCTCAAAAATCACGAACAGCAGCACGCCCATCAGCGCGAAACCCACCGCCGACGCGATCAGCGGCTCCCGGCTCACCGCATCGTGCTCCGCCAGCCCCGCCATCGGGCCGCTCGCGGGCGTCGCCTCGGCGGCGAGCATGATCACGAAGACGTACGTCACCAGGATCGCGCCGGCGTAAATCAGCACCAGGGCGACGGCCATGAACTCGGCCCACAGCAGCACGAACAGCCCCGCCGACGCGAACACGGTCATCACGAAGTACAGTGCCGAGTAAACCGGTTTCGGGTGCGTGATGACGCGGAGGGCGCTGCCCAGCGCGATCGCGGAAAAGACCCAGAAGTAGACCCCCATCCCGCCCTGTCCCCCGCTTGCGGCTTGGCGAACCAACAGGGCAGCAAAGATCAAGGCGGCACAGATCACCACCGCCCCGCCGATCTTCCGCAGCGTCGCCTCTTTGCGCGAGGGGAGCAGGAGCAGCGTGCCGATCCCCGCAACCACGCACAATACGAGAATGAGGACCGGCGGCAGCACGGAAGCCGCGAGCGGCAACGGGGCGGGGAGCGACGGGGCGCCGATGTCGAGTGAAAGCAAGCCGAACATGGTCAACCGGCGCGGCGGCGCGCGTGCGTGACGAACAAAACGTGACGAAAAACGCGCCGAACCCATCGCGCGGCAGCGCGGATCGCCCACCCGGGCGCCACCTCCGCCGATGAAGCGCGGAAGTCTAAAAGCGACGGAAATTGATTGCAAGGCACGTTGTGACGGATTTCACGAAGGCGCCACGAAGGCGCCACGTCTCGATCGATTCATTTAGCCGCCCCGCTTGCGGGGCGCTCGCCGTTCGCGGTTCAACGGACACAACGCCCCGCAAGCGGGACGGCTAAGTGTAAGTGGGCGCGCGTCGTCATCGACGTTGCGCGAGGTCCGCGTTCCCCGCGGCGCGACCCGCGAGGTAGCCCGTCGCCCACGCCCACTGAAAATTGAACCCGCCGATCCGGCCGTCGCAGTCGAGGATCTCGCCGGCGAGGTACAGGCCGGGGACCTTCCGCGACGCCATCGTGCGGTAGTCGATTTCCCCCAACGGCACGCCGCCCGCGGTGACTTCGGCGTAGTTCCAGCCGCGATGCTGAACGACCGGCAGGACCAGGGCTGTGAGCGCGTGCACCAGCGCCCGTCGCGCCTCGCGCGGGAACTGCGCCGCCACCGTGGCCGGGTCGATCCCCACGTGTCGAAGCAGCGCCGCCGCCACGCGCTCGGGCAGCCGCGGCGACAGATGACTGAGCATCGACGCCCGCGGGCGCGACGCGGCAGACTGGATCAGCCATCGCTCTGCGCTCTCGAAACTCTCGCCGGGAAGCAGATTGCATCGCATCGTTGGTTGCAGCCCCGTTTCCTGCGCCAGCGTCCAGTGGCGGCTCGCATCCATCACCACCGGGCCGCTGATGCCAAAATGGGTCCAGAGCAAACTCCCCGCTCGATGATCGATGCGCTTGCCCGCCACCAGGACTGACAACTCCACTTCCTGCGCGATCCCCGACACGTCCGCGTGAAACATCTGCGGCGCCAGCACCAACGGCACGAGGGCGGCATAGGTGGGCGTGACGGTATGCCCGAGTTGCCGAACGATCTCCCAGCCCCGCCCGTCACTCCCGCTGCGCGGCAATGATCGCCCGCCGGTGGAGACGATCACGCGCGGCGAAAGAACGCTGCCGCCGTCATGCGCGATCGAGAAGGGCGCGATCGAGAAGGGTCCGCCCTCGCCATCGGGCAGGATGATCTCGTTCACACGGCTCGCGGTGCGAATCGTGATCTTCAGTTCCTCGCAGCGGCGAAGCAGCGCGCCCAGAATGGTCCTGGCGGAATCGGAGACGGGGAACAGTTTCCCGGTCGGCTCGCGCTTGAGCTCCACGCCCAGAGAGGCAAACCATCGAACCGTCGCCGCGACGTCAAACGCCGCGAGAACGTTGCGGACGATCGCCCTCGACCCGTTGAAATCGTCCGGCAAGACCGCGTGATGCGTGACGTTACAGCGTCCCCCGCCGGAGACGAGAATCTTGGCGCCGAGTGTCTTCGCGCTGTCCAGCACGACGACGCGATGATCCGCCCCCGCCGCCTCGGCGGCAAAGATCGCCGCCGCCAGCCCCGCCGCGCCGCCCCCGATGATGACCAGATCGAATCTCTCGGGCATGGCGCGCTGACCCAGAGGGCCGGCGCGATTGTACTCGCGGCGGTACGGAGACTTACAAACGGGAGCTTCAAATGGTTTTGAACCACGGCTGCGGGTGTGCGCCGGTCGGCCGCGGTACTCGATCCATTTGATCCCGCGCAGAACCTGCCCTGAGTAGGTCGAAGGGATCAACCCGGCCCGACTTCACTCTGCCGTGCCGGCGGATGAAGAGGGCACGCATCCTCGATCGGCTCGACGAGCGGATTAGCTGACGATGTTGACGGCCTTGCGTTGCTCTGACAGTCGTGCTTAGGTATCCTCAGGGCTACGCTTACAGAACACGAACAAATGCACCGAGATCATTCGATGAGTCCGAGAGAGCAAGACCTCCAGCGAATTACGGCGTGTGTCGAATCGGAATCGATATTCTCCGCGTCAAATGCAGTTGTCGTCGAGGGGGACTCGCTTCATCTTCTGCGCAGGCTGCCTACCCACTGCGTGTCGCTGATTCTTACCGACCCGCCGTACCATGCGACCAAGAAAGAGAAGATTTACGGCGATACCTCCTTCGCTAAAGACGAACACTACCTTGAGTGGATGGCCGAGTACGCCAGGGAATGGCACCGCGTACTGCGACCCAATGGTTCGCTGTTCTGCTTCTGTGACTCGTCTATGTCAGCGCGGCTCGACGTCCTGTTCTCGAAGAATTTCAACGTGCTCGGCCACGTCGTTTGGACGAAGCCAAATGACCCCGGCTTCGACGGGTGGAAAGGAAAGATGAAGAAGGAGGCGCTGCGGCAATGGTATCCGCATTCAGAACGGATTCTCTTTGCTGAACCAGCCGTCGAGGGGAACCTTTTTCGCTCACCATTCGGGCAGTCACTCTTCGCCGCTCGCAGGCAGTCCGGCCTGTCGATGCACGAACTGACGGCGAAAATTGGGGCGCACGGCAAGGTGAATCACGGCGGGGCGGTGTCAAACTGGGAGGCGGGGCGCAATACGCCGAGCCGCGAACAGTACGAGAAGATCTGCCAGGCTCTGCTTGAAACCGGCAAGGTAAGGGAGATGCCGTCCTATGAGGACGCGATTCGTCCGTTCAACATGGACTCATCCAAGCAGTTCACGGACGTTTGGGATTTCCCGTCCGTGCGCCCATATGCTGGGAAGCATCCGGCAGAAAAACCGCTCGCAATGCTCGAGCACGCGATAGAAGCGACGACTTTTCCCGGGGACATCGTGCTCGATTGTTTCGCCGGAAGCGGAAGCACTGCGATTGCGGCCCTCACGCTCGATCGATGCACGGTCGCGATGGAAATTGAATCCCGCTGGGCGAAACAGATCGCAACTCGCGTTGCGGACCACGTCGAGTCGGCGCAACCGATCAGCGCGCGCCCACACAATGGACACCGCACGCCAAACATGATTAAGCACAAGCCGGATCAACTCGCCTTGTTTGCTGGCGGAAGGTGACCCTCATCCTCGTTGCGTTTGAGGACGTCGCGCATCCACTCAAGGGTTTCGGCGACGCCGGAATCTTTCACGACAACGTTGCAGTGATGATGCCCCCATCCGAGGTTATACGGTCGGTGGTTTAGGCAGCTAATTTGCAACTCCTCGATATGGAACAGGTTCAACTCCGTGACCGTCAGGTCCGAAACGACGCGCCCCTCCGCTTGCACCATCCGATTAAAGAATCCCTGACTGGACAGTTCTTGAAGACAGAGCGGGCAGGTCGTCCTTCCGCGGGCGTTTAGAATGCGCACCGCGACTAGTTGCGGCTTGTCGAGCAATCCCATTTCGGCGCACGTTTTCAGAATGGCCGTTTTGCGCGTGGTCGCATTTTCGACCGTCATTCCATTCGCAACGGCAACTTTGTCAGCATCACCGCACAGCCAGAACAGGGCCTCCAATTGCAAGCGGCAATGACTGATCATCTCGAGGCTGGCGTATTCATATACGCGGATTCCAGCACCCTTCATTGAAGTGGCGTTAAAACCGCGCACAATTCTTCCGCCCTCTGCCGCCGTTGTTGCGGGTATCCGAGCGACGTATTGGCCGCCGAGTGGATTCGTTCGGTTCGTCGCAGGAGTCCAGTTCAACGCGTCTGGATTATCGGCGACCCAGTCCCGTCGCGTTTCGTAAAACACGAGGGCGTTTCTGCCGATCACCAATCCCTTCGCCGCCAGATCAGCGGTGATGTCAGAGTGACCGAAGTAATCGGAAGGCGGAATCAGAACAATATACCCATTCTCGTATGCCCCACACGTCTTCCCAGGAGCGCACATATCCCAACAAGCGAAGGGGATAAGCACCGTGCTATTGCGGCCGACGCGGTTTTGGTAAATCACGTCGTCATCAGCCCCGCGCGTTTGACCGGTCTTATAGATCTTCCGGTCGAGAAGTTTAGGCAGCTTCGGAAGGCGTGGCGTGGCCCTGGGCGCCCGACTCATCTCGCCCCCTTGCCAAAGTCAAAAAGGTCTTTGATCTCGACCTTCAACGCTTTGGCAATGCGTGCGAGACCCGCAACGGATGGCGCATTGCGACCGCGCTCGACGAGGCTGATGAACTCCGTCGAGTACCCGGACTTCGCCGCGAGTGCTTCTTGGGAGAGTTCTTTGGCGCTGCGAAGCCTCGCGATGCGTTTGCCAAGCTGTTTTTGAAGCACGAAGTCAAACTACTGGTGCAGCTATCGGGAGACCACGAAGTCTGACTACGGGTATCGGGACGCCAACTCCCCAATCGGTCTCGCCGATTCCTGAATGCGCCCGCTTCATCAGCGCACCTGCAACAACAGGAACTTCAGGTACTGAAGTTCCCTGCACACGAGTGGAAACGGGTGATCGCCGGGCTGGCCGTACACCCCGAGCACCGTCGCCCGCCGCCGGGCTTTTGATACGGCAAGCTCGGTCAACTCCAGAAACATCTGCGGCGAAATGTGGCTCGAGCAGGACGAGAACGCGACGATCCCGCCCGGCGCGAGCACGTGCAGGGCCGCGGTGAAGAGCGTCTGGTAGCTCGCGAGGGCTTTTTGAACATGTCGTTCCGCGGGCGCGAACGAAGGCGGGTCGACGATGACCAGGTCCCACGACCGCTTCGCACCCTTCGCTTTTTCGAGGAACTCGAAGACGTCGCTCGCCGACGTGTGGTGCAGCGCGTCGGCCAGCCCGTTGAGCGCCCAGTTCCGCCTCGCCTCCTCCATCGCGGGTTTGGCGAGGTCGACGCTCGTCACGTCCGTCGCCCCGTTGCATCCGGCATAGATCGAGAACCCGCCGGTGTACGCAAACAGGTTCAGGACCGATCGGCCCTTCGACAACTCCCCGATGCCCTCCCGGTTGTCGCGCTGATCGAAGAAGAATCCGGTCTTCTGCCCCTGAACCAGATCGGCCTGAAAGTGCTTTCCGTTCTCGAGAAAGCGAACCGGTTCTGACGGAACCGGCCCGCGGACCGCGCGCCCGCGGCTGGTCGCATCCGAACGATACTTGAGGAAGACATCGTTGATCGCCAGCCGCTCCCCGAGCCAGTCGGCGACCGCCTCGACGTTCCAGAACGCCGCCGGCGTATCGCCGTCCAGTTTCAGGACCGCGTGTTTCGCGTAGAGATCACACGTGAGCCCGGGGAGCCCGTCGCCCTCGCCGTTGAGCAGGCGGAAGCCGTTGGTTCGTTCGTCGAACAGGGTCGTTCGAAGGGCGCGGGCCGACTCAAGCCGCGAGAGAATGAGCGCATCATCCAGCCGCTCGCGCTCCAGGGCACAGATGCGAACCGCCAGCGGCCCGGTCGGATCGTACATGCCGAAGGCGATCAGCGAGCCGTCCTTGTCCCGCACCATCGCCCGGCTCCCCGCCGGCGCGGGCGGGAGCGCTTCCAGCCAATCCCGATAAATCCACGGATACCCCTGCTTGAGCGTGCGCGTGCGATCGCGGATCAGGTTGAGCCGCACCGGCTTCTGCGGGTCGGCGGCGATGAAGCTCATAGGGGCCGCTTTGGCTGGTGACCTGACGCGACTTGCAACGCGGTGAGGAAAATGAAGAAGGCGACCCAATCTGGATCGCCTTCAGGATGCCCAGGACAGGATTTGAACCTGCACGGTGTTACCCGCTACCACCTCAAAGTAGTGCGTCTGCCAATTCCGCCACCTGGGCGAGCGTACGCGAATGGTACGACGGGAATTATACGGCGTTCGCGCGGGCTGTCGAGGGGGGTCGATCTGTTCGATCCCGGTCTTAACGGCCGCGGTCGGCGAGGGTAGGTGGGGATGGAGGCCGCTGAAATGATGTCGAACGCTCGTCGGAAAGGGATTGTCGCGGGCTTGCTCGCCGCGGGGGTG
>JBAUGM010000848.1:0-2070 GCA_049679725.1 Tepidisphaeraceae bacterium | reverse complement strand
GGGCGGGCGGCGCGGGGGGACGGGTGATCGGCGTGGACCCCAGCGTCGGCATGTTGCAGCAGGCTCGGGCGTCCCTGGGGTTGCCCGCCGTGCTCGGCGTGGGCGAGGCGCTGCCGCTGGCTTCGGCGACGTTCGACTTCCTGTCGATGGGATACGCCCTGCGCCATCTCCCCGACCTGCGCATCGCGTTCGCGGAGTTTCACCGGGTGTTGCGACCGGGCGGAAGGTTGTGCATCCTCGAGATCTCGCGACCCGCCGGACGATTGCGCCGGCAGTTGATGGGCGTCTACTTCCGCCTGCTGCTCCCCATGCTGGCGCGCACGACGACGTCCTCACCTCAGACGCACAAACTCTGGGGTTACTATTGGGAAACGATCGATCAGTGCGTTCCGCCCGACGTCGTCATGCAGGTCTTGCGCGACGTCGGGTTCGACCACGTCGGGCGGAACGTTTCACTGGGGATGTTCTCGGAGTTCGTCGCGACGAAGCGGGCCGGCTGAAGAGCGCCCGGGCGCGCAGCACTCTCCCTGAAACTCAAAGGGAGAGGGTAAGAGTCGCGCGACCTCCAAGTGGCCGGCACTACTTCGCCGGCGCGGCGACCGCCGGCGCTGCGCCCGATGGCGCGGCGCCCGCCGAGGGGATCGACAGCCCGCGAATGGCCAGGACGTCGGTCGGCGTGCGGCCCTTGTTGTCGGCGATGCTCGGATCGGCGCCGGCGGCGACCAGCGTCTTGATGCTTTCCATCTGCTGCGTCCCGGCCGCGTGCATCAGGGCGGTGTAGCCGCGGTCGTCCTGCGCGTTGAGGTTGGGCTTCTTGGCGATCATCGCGTTCAGCAGCGGGATATACCCGCGGCTGGACGCCCACATCAGCGGGGTCTTGCCGTCGGCGTCCGCCGCGCCCGGGTCGGCGCCGGCGTCGAGCAACGCCGTGGCCGCCCCCATCTGGGACTGGTGGGTGGCCGTGAGGAGGCCGGTGCGCCCGTTCTTGTAGGGGACGTCCACCGGCGTGCCGTCAGCGATCAACTGCTTGACCGTCTCGACGTTCCCCGTCCGCGCCGCCTCGTACATCGCCTTCCCGCTCGAGTCAGTGCTTTGACATCCGATCGACGTCAACATCGCGGCGCCAAGCAGCACGACAGGCAAGAGCTTCCGATTCGACATGTCCGATCTCCTTCTCTTTTGGGACTTGCTGGCGAGGTATGCTACCCTCTGCCATCGAGTGGGCAAGGGGGTCTTGATCACGATCGGGCGGATGGTTGTGCGACGCTTCGGTGGTTCCTTTCTGCACCCGTTCGTGGCGTTTGCGATTTCGAATGCAGCAGCGTTGACGTTGGCGCGCGCGGACTCACCGGCCGTCCCGGCATTCCCCGGGGGAGAGTGGACGTTCAACGCCGCCGCCGGATACGTGGCCGCGTACGGCGAAGACGAAGCGGACATCGGCGCCGTGGAGATCGGCGCCAACTACTTCGTGGCCGACAACTTCTCCCTCGGCGCGGAGGTCGCCGGCTATGGCGTGAGTCAGCCGGGCGACGATGCGTACGCAGTGGGGCTGTCCGGGGTCCTGCGTCACCACCTCTTCGCGTGGGAGAGGACGACGCTCTTTCTCGACGCGTCATTCGGGCCCGTTTACGCCTCGGATCACGTCCCCGCGGGTGGCACGTCGTTCAACTTTATTTCCCGGCTCGGTGCGGGGCTGACGTACGAGGTGGATGCGTCCGTTCACCTGATGGGCGGCGTGCGTTGGTGGCACCTGTCGAACGCGCGGATCGAGGGGGACGATCGGAACCCGACCATCAATGGCGTTGAGTTCTACCTTGGGTTGATGTGGAGCCGGTAACTCCGATGACCCGCGAGTGATCGCGCGTGGCATGTTCTCTGGGAGGGCGAGGCGGGCGAAGCTCCTGCCGAGGAGTGATTCTTGTGCGAGCGACGGCTCGGCGGAAGCCTTGCCCTCCCGCGATCCGCGCACGCAGCTTGGGTGTAGCGCGCTCATTTGTGGCGATCCGATCTGCCCTCTCCCCGGTACTCCGGGGAGAGGGAGAACACACGCGACCGCCAGAACGAGAATCA
>JBAUGM010000847.1:0-15342 GCA_049679725.1 Tepidisphaeraceae bacterium | reverse complement strand
CGAACGGCGCGGGGCGGCGCTGGCGCTCTGCCCCGCCGTGGGTGGTTGATTCTGGTTCTTACGTCGCTTTCGCGATTTGCCCCCATTCGTCAAAACGCCTGATCTGCTCCATCGTCACGGACGGGCGCGTATCCGCCAGCACCGTCTCCAGCACGTTCGTGGTGATCTCGCCTTCGTCGCCCGACGCGACGCTTTCCAGAAATGGGATCGTCGCCGCGCGATCACAGAGGTACTTGATGTCCGCGCCGCTGTAGCCGCCCAGGCGCGTCGCGAGGTCGTCGAGCCGCACATCGTCCGCCAGTGGGCGGTGGGCGAGGTAGATGTCGAGCATCTTCTGCCGCGCGGCCAGGTCAGGCAGCGGGATGTAAACCTTCTCGTCGAACCGCCCGGGCCGCAGCACGGCCGGGTCGAGCTGCCACGGGACGTTCGTCGCCCCCATGAACAAGACGGGGACGGACCCCGTTTTATCGAACCCCTCCATTCCCTGCAGGATCTGCGGGACGACCCGTTGCATGACGCTCGATCCCTCATCGCGCCGCGCGGGGACGAGAGATTCGATCTCATCGATAAAGATGATGCTGCGCGGCTCGGCCGCCGCGGCGTCGAAGAGTTTTTTGATGTTCTGCTCGGCCTCACCGACCCACTTGCTCAGCACGTCGGCGGGCGAGATGCGGAAGAACGTCGCGTCGACCTCCCCCGCCGTCGCCTTGGCAAGCATGGTCTTGCCGGTGCCCGGCGGGCCGTAGAGCAGCACGCCCCCGCCGGGGCGGATGTCGAACCGCTCGGCCAGCTCGGGGTGCTCGAACGGGTAGATGAGCTTAAGGCGGATGTCCTCCTTCACGTCGTCGAGGCCGGCGACATCATCGAAACGGAGCGAAGGCTTCTCCTTCACGATCCACTTGTCGGCGGACGCGGCGCCATCGGCTTCCGACGCGGCATCCTGCTCGCGCGGCGCGCGACGGATGGCGGAAGGTCTGCGTCGTTCCTTGTGCGCTCGCTCGGAATCGCGCGCCAGTTCCAGCAGCCGCGTCGCGATGTCCTGCCGACCGCTACGCAGCTCCTCGCCCTGCGCTTCGCGCGCCAACGCCGTCATCGCGCGGGCGGCTTCGAGCAGGTAGAGTCGCGCCGACTCCCACTGCCCCGCGCGGCGGGCGTCGAGGCCCTTCTGGCGGAATCGTTCGAACGTGTCCCACGAGCCCATCGCTTAACGCTCCCCCCGCCGACGAAGGTAATCGCGCGCGTGACCTGCGCCGTGCAGGATCGAGTAGACGCCGAGCCCCGCGATGACCCACCGAAACCACCAGCCGCTCGTGACGACGAACAGCGCCAGGAAGAAGAGGCCGAACCCGACGAACAATCCCGCCGCGATCGCGTGCTCGCGCCGCGTGGGCTGGCGGAACCAGTCGGTTGGCGCCGGAGCTTCGGGCTGGTGATCGGCGGGGTCCATCCGGCGCAATTGTAACCGCACTCGCTCTCCCCGGTACGCCGGGGAGAGGGGAGAGGAGAGGGGCGAGCGGCGCGGCACACCTTGAATCGGTCGACTGGAAGACTCGCGCGGATCCGCGACACCACTGGTGTTCGACATCGAACGCACCTCGCCCCTCTCCCCTGCCCCCCAGCCCTCTCCCCCGAGTACGTGGGAGAGGGAGAACACCTACTTCGTGTTCTCGCGCAGGAATATGACCGTCTCCGGCCACGCCTGCTGGGCGGCCTTGAGGTTCGCGCCGTCGCGGCCGTCCTGCTGGCGGAGGAAGCCGTGGCCGGCGCCGTCGTAGATGTGCGGCGTGTACTTCTTGCCGAGTTCCTTCATCTTCGCCTGCGCCGGCTCGATCGTCTTGTTCACGCGCGCGTCATCCGAGCCGTACAGGCCGAGCACCGGCGCGCCGACCTTCTTCAGCGCCGCGCCGTCCTCCGGCGACGTGCCGTAATAGACGACGGCGGCGTTGAGCTGCGGCTGCTTCGTCGCGTAGGCGAAGCTCTGCGCCCCGCCCCAGCAGAAGCCGATCGTCGCGGTCTTGCCGTTGGACGCGGGCAGCTTCGCGCCGTACTCGCGCACGCCGTTGAGCGCCGCTGTCGCCTCCTCGGGCGTGATCGAGCGCACCGCCTTGGTGACCTCGTCGCGTCCCGCGAACTCTTCCGTCCCGCCACCCTTGGAACCCTTGCCGCTGAGCAGGTCCGGCGCGATGGCGATGAACCCATCGGCGGCGAGCTGGTCGGTCACACCCTTGATCCAGTCGGAGAGGCCGAAGATCTCGTGGATGACGATGACGACCGGCGCCTTGTCCTTCACCTCGGGGTACACGACGTACGACCGCACGGGCTTGTCCCGCCCCGCGACGGTGACGTCCACGTACTCCCCATGCCGCGGCGACTTCTCGACAACGGCCTTGGCGTCCTTCTCCCCCGGCGGGAGTGGAGCGGCTGGCTTGTCCTGCGCGACGACGGCCGACGACATGACGAACGCAAGCAACATCGCGAAAACGGGGGCGAAACGCGGCATGGGGATCCTCCTCTTTGTTACGACCATTACAACCGGAAACACCGATCGTGTCGCGTTTATTCGAACTTGCGAAAGCCGTTCGCTTGCCCCAATGCGAAATCCGATGGTGTCCTCGGCGGCCGACGGTTGGCCGCGGTGTGTGTGTCGTCCTCCCGAAGGGGTAGGTTCCGGTGATGAAGTCCCGCAACGGCAGTCGAATCGAGCCGCTTGAGTCGCGCCTGCTGATGGCGGTCCACGCGGTCCTGAACAACGACGACAGCGGCGCGGGTTCGCTCCGGCAGGCCATCGCGGATGCCGCCAATGGCGACACGATCGACCTGTCCAGTCGCTCCGGCACGATCGCGCTGGCCACCCGGATCTGGATCGACAAGTCCATCAGCGTCATCGGGCCAGGCGCGTCCGCGCTCACGCTCAGCGGGCGCAACGTGAACCAGGTGTTCTTCATCGATAAGATCACCGAAGCGGTCAGCATCGCACACCTGACGATTGCCGACGGCAGGAGCGACTCGTACGGCGCCGCCATCGATAGCCGTGGCAACTCCCTTCGGCTCGAACACCTCGTCGTCCGCGACAACGTCAGCATTGACGCTGGTGGCGGTGTCCGTGCGAGCGGGCATCTCACCATGGTTGGATGCCGCTTCACCGGCAACCGTGTCGTTCCAAGCCCGACGAATGGATCGGCCGACGGGGGCGCGTTGTTCTTCGCCGGGGTTGCGGCCGAGATCTCCGGCTGCACGTTCGATGCAAACTCCGTGGACTGCAGTGGCCCGAATCCCGGCAGCGCCACGGGCGGCGGTGCGTACCTTGAGGGGCGGATCAGTTTGACGAATTGCACGTTCGTCGGAAACACCGCGCTGGCCGGCGGGCTGGATTGGTCGGGGGCACCCAACCCGAGCTATGGGGGCGGGCTGTCAGCGCGCCACTCGGCGTCCATGTTCTCAATGGTGAACTGCACCCTCGCCGTGAACCACGCTGCGACCGCCGGGGGCCTCTTTGACTCAGGTGTTGGGCCGTCTCACCTCGTCAACAACCTGATCGTCGGCAACACTGCTGCCCCCGACACGGCCACACAGGCGCTGATCTACTTCACGACGCCTACGGGCGGCGGGAACATCATGGGGTGGAACGGCGGGGCGACATGGAACGGCATCGAGGAACTGCCCGAGGGCACCGCAGTTCAGGTCGGCCCGCTCGCGAACCACGGCGGGACGGCGTCCACCATCCGCCCCGACCCGAACTTCGTGCGCGACCGCGGAATCTCGACGATCGACGTTACGGCCTCGGACCAGCGCGGGCTGCCGCGTGATGGCGCGCCGGACGTTGGCGCGTTTGAGTTCCAACCGCTTGCCTTCCAGCCCGTCAACGATTTCCCTCCCTCCGTCGCGATGGGCCAGTTCGTCTACTACCCGCTGAGGGCGAGCAGCGTCGACGGTGACAGGTGGGCATTCACCGCTGTGGCGCTGCCGCCGTGGCTCACACTGGTGGACTACGGCGACGGCACGGGAGTGCTGCGGGGAACCCCCGCCGACAGCGACGGCGGCTTGAACCGCATCATCGTACAAGTCAGTGACGGTCAGGACATGGCCTCGCAGACCATCGACGTCCCGGTCATCTTGCCGCCCGCGCGATTGGTGGACGGGACGCTGACGGTGGCGGGCGGCATCGGAGCGGACACGATCGCGGTCTGGATCCGCAGTGATTCGCGAAGTACCGCGCAGGTGCGGGTCGTCAACAACGGATTGATCGCGAACTTCGCCGCCCAGGCCGTGCAGAGAATTGTCGTCTACGGACTGGACGACGACGACACGATCACTCTGAACACCCGATCGATCCCCACATACGCCCTCGGCGGCGGCGGGAACGATACGCTTACCGGCGGGGACCAGCCCGACAACCTTGTCGGGGGCGGCGGCAAGGATTCGATCTCGGGAGGCGGCGGGGACGACCGCCTCAGCGGGCTCGGCGGGAACGATTATCTCCTCGGCGGCGGCGGGAAGGATCGCCTCCTCGGCGGCGATGGGAACGACGTCCTCATCGGAAACACCGGTGCCGATCGCTTCTATGGCGAAGCGGGCAACGACGTCCTCTACGCCAAGGACGGCTACGCCGATGCACTCTTCGGCGGTGAGGGCGATGACCAGGCGACGTTCGACCCGACTGACCTGCTCGACGAGCTTTTCTCCACACCTGCTTAACGCTTAAGCGGCTACGGGATCGCCCATCCCCCTCTGCGCATTCCGCGCGCAGGCGGCGCGCGAAAATCCCCATTCCCCGCGCTCGCACGCCCTTTGCTATGCCGACCAGCGGCGAGAGTGGAGGGCGCGATCCGCGCAAATTCTTGACGGGCTTCGGCCGAGTCGGAATGATCCAGATCCTGTCCCTCCTCGTGCCACGCCCTTGTGCTATGTGGGGCGGTGGCGTGTCCGCCGGAGTCCGCCTTTTTTTCAGGAGTCTGCAATGTCCACCGTTCGCCAGGAGGCGATCCGCTCGATCGCGTGTGCCAAGCATCAGCTCAACCGGGTCGACTTCAAGAAAACCCACGTCAAGGACCTTTACGGCAGCAATGTCTTCAACGAGGAAGTCCAGAAGGCCCGCCTCCCCAAGCCGGTCTACAAAGCCCTTCAGAAGACGATCAAGCTCGGCGAGAAGCTTGATCCGAACGCCGCCGACGCCATCGCCAGCGCGATGAAAGACTGGGCGATCGGGAAGGGCGCGACCCACTTCACCCACCTGTTCCAGCCGATGACCGGCATCACGGCGGAGAAGCACGACAGCTTCATCGCCCCCAACGGCGATGGCGGCGCGATCGCGGAGTTCAGCGGCAAGGAGCTGATCAAGGGCGAGCCCGACGCCAGCTCGTTCCCGTCCGGCGGCCTCCGCGCGACCTTCGAAGCCCGCGGCTACACCGCCTGGGACCCGACCTCGCCCGCCTACGTCATGGAAAACCCCAACGGCTCGACGCTCGTCATCCCGACGGCGTTCCTGAGCTGGACCGGCGAAGCGCTCGACAAGAAGACCCCCCTGCTCCGCTCGATGGAAGCCCTCAGCTCGCAGGCCCTGCGCATCCTCCGCCTGTTCGGCAACAAGGACGCGGTCAAGGTCTTCACGACCGTCGGCGCCGAGCAGGAGTACTTCCTGATCGACAA
This sequence comes from Tepidisphaeraceae bacterium, assembly GCA_049679725.1. GTDB lineage: Bacteria > Planctomycetota > Phycisphaerae > Tepidisphaerales > Tepidisphaeraceae > DASYWJ01. The sequence goes on along the minus strand of JBAUGM010000847.1, from coordinate 9,696 downwards.
GTCGTTCTACTACAGCCGGCCGGACCTGATCACCTGCGGCCGCACGCTCTTCGGCGCCCCGCCGCCAAAGGGACAGGAGCTGGAAGACCAGTATTTCGGCTCGATCCCCGACCGCGTGCTCGCCTGCATGGGTGAGGCCGAGGCGGAGCTGTTCAAGCTTGGCGTGCCGGTTCGCACGCGTCACAACGAGGTGGCCCCGAGCCAGTACGAGATCGCCCCGATCTTCGAGAACTCCAACCTCGCCACCGATCACCAGAACCTGATCATGGAGGTCCTGCGCAAGACCGCCGACCACTACGGCCTGGTCTGCCTGCTGCACGAGAAGCCGTTCGCCGGCATCAACGGCAGCGGCAAGCACAACAACTGGTCGATGTCGACCGACACGGGTGAGAACCTCCTCAACCCGGGCGACAACCCGCACGACAACGCGCAGTTTCTCGTTTACACGTCGGCGGTCATCCGCGCCGTCGCGAAGTACAGCGAGATCCTGCGCCTGTCGATCGCGTCGGCCCACAACGACCACCGCCTCGGGGCGAACGAGGCCCCGCCGGCGATCATCTCGATCTTCCTGGGCGAGCAGCTCAACGACGTCTTCGAGCAAATCGACAAGGGCGGCGCGAAGTCGAGCAAGCAGGGCGGCACGTTCGAGACGGGTGTGAGCGTCCTCCCGCCGCTGCCGAAGGAAGCGGGCGACCGCAACCGCACGTCGCCGTTCGCATTCACGGGCAACAAGTTCGAGTTCCGCGCCGTCGGCAGCAGCGCCAACATCGCGGGCGCGAACACGGTGCTGAACACGATCGTCGCCGAATCGCTCGACTACATCGCGACGAAGCTCGAAGCCGACGTGAAAGCCGGCAAGGACCTGAACAAGGCGATCGGCGAGCTGCTCCCGGGCATCATCAAGGAGAGCAAGAAGGTCATCTTCAACGGCAACGGCTACTCCGAAGAGTGGCACGCCGAGGCCGAGCGGCGCGGGCTGCCGAACCTCAAGAACACCGTGGAAGTGCTCCCCATCATCACGCGCAAGGACACGCTTGACCTGTTCGCGAAGTACAAGGTCTACACGCCCAAGGAACTGGAGAGCCGGTTCAACATCCTGTCCGAGGCGTACGTGAAGACGCTGGACATCGAGGCGAAGACGGCGGCGCTGATCGCCAAGAGCATGATCCTTCCGGCCGCGTTGCGGTACCAGAAGGAAGTCGGCGAGAGCATCGCCGCCGCCAAGGCCGCCGGGGCGGCGCAGCCCGCGGGCGTCGAGGTGTTCGGCACGCTCGTCAGCGCGATCAACGAGCTATACCTGGCGATCGGCAAGCTCGAGAAGGCCCAGGCGCATCACGCCGATGGCTCGCCCTACGAGCACGCCAAGCACATGCGCAACGACGTGTTCCCCGCGTTGAACAACGTCCGCATCGCCGCGGACAAGCTGGAGACCATCGTCGCCGACGACCTCTGGCCTCTCCCGACGTACCGCGAGATGCTGTTCATCAAGTAACTCGCGAACGCATCGTACGATTGACGTAACCTCGAAAGCCCCGGCTGCCAGCAGCCGGGGCTTTTCTTTCGTCCTGCGACCCCGCCGAGAAGACGAAATCGGGTTACGCCCAGACGTGAGGCGCGCGTACAATCCGCAGGCGAACGATACACGGGGGCGAGGAGGTTCGGGTTATGGATTTGCAGCTTCGGATCATCCACGCCAACGACTTCCTCCGCGCCTCCCCGACAGGCGAGCTGGACCTGCAGGGCAGCAAGGAACTCCTCCTCACCCTGGCCGCCGCCAACAAGCCGCCGGCGGACCGGGACATCCTGCTCGACCTGCGTTCGGCGAGCGGTTCGAAGCTCGAGACGTTGGAACTCATCGCCCTCGTGCGGATGATGGTCGATCATCTCGTGTCGTTCCAGCACAAGCTGGCGCTCCTGATCGCGCCGGACGCGCCGGGGTACCGTGCTCAGCTCGTGGAGCACCTCGCCGACAGCCGGGGGTTCAACGTCGAGGTGTTCAAGGATTTCGAGCAGGCGATGACCTGGCTCATGACATCGACGCCCGTCAGCGCGCCGGCGACGACGCAGGCGTGATGTCCTGATCGCGCATCCGAACGCTCCCGAACCCCCCGGCTGCGAGCAGCCGGGGCTTTCTTTTTGCACCACGTCACTACAATCCCACGACTCGTGACCCCGCGCATCAACCTATCTTCCCCACCCGACCTGTCGCGTCCGATCGACTCGTGGTCCAGCAGGTTCCTCAACCCGCGATGGGAGTTGCGCTGCGACGCGCGCACCCTGCGCGTCGATGCGTACGCGGGACGCTCCGCCTTCAGATCGTGGGACGATCCACTCGACGCACTGACGTGGATGACGGGCACGTTCGCGGAGGATGACGGGCGGTGGATCGGGCACATCAACTATGACTTCGGACGGCTCTTCGAGCCGGCGTGGGGGAGCGCATCGGCGCCGCCCGACACGCTCGACTTGCCGTTGTTCCGGTTCACGTATTGCGCGCCATCGAGCGAACGGAGGACGTACGCCCCCGAGCCGGTGCACCACACATCGGACGCGCCGCTGAGCAGCGGCTTCACGCGCGAGCGATACGAGGGCGCTGTCCGCCGGTCGATCGAATACATCGCGGCGGGCGACGTGTTCCAGGTGAACCTGTCGCAGCGCTTCACCGCGGGGTTGCGCGTCCAACCCGCGTACATCTACCAGTGGCTCGTGCGCAACGCCCCCGCCCGCTACGGCGCGTACCTGAACTACGCCGACTACTGCATCATTAGCAACTCGCCGGAGCTGCTGCTCAGGATCGACGGACGCCGCATCACGACGCGACCGATCAAGGGCACCCGCCCCCTCGGCGATCGCATGGCCGACGAGCTGCTCGCCAGCGCGAAGGACGCAGCCGAGTTGAACATGATCGTCGACCTGGAGCGAAACGACCTCGGCCGGGTCTGTGAAACCGGCACCGTCCGGGTGACCGAGCCGCGACACATCGAACAGCACCCCACCGTCTACCACGGGGTCGCGACGATCGAGGGCACGCTCCGGCCGGAAGTCACGTTCGTCGACGTCCTCCGCGCCACCTTCCCCGGCGGCAGCGTCACCGGCGCGCCGAAGATCCGCGCCACGCAGATCATCGACGAGCTCGAACCCGTCCGCCGCGGCCCGTACTGCGGCGCGATCGGGTACGTGGCGAAGGGCGGCGCCTGCGAGTTCAACCTCGCCATCCGCACCATGACGATCAAGGACGGCCTCGTCCACATCCCCGTCGGCGGCGGCATCGTCGCCGACTCCGATCCGTCGGCGGAGTACGAGGAAACGCTCGTCAAGGCGCGGGCGATGTTCGAGGCGCTGGGGATCAAGCTTTAGTCTCGCCCCTCGCACCCATCGTCATGATGGAGCGAGACGTGGATGATCGCTATTGGGCCAGAAGGGCCTGGCTCGGCCGCCGATCGCGTGCATCGCTCGGCAGGTGTTCCGGTCTAATATCCAGGACTTGATCCGCATCGCGCAGTCGCTTCTGGAGCTCCTCGACGCGGACGTCGTGCGCGGACGATCGAACCTCGACGGCCATGGCGGCGGCGACGCCCGCGGCGTGGCCGATGACCATCCAGGTCGGTTCCACACGCACGCTGCTCATCGCGACGTGCGACGCGGAGAGGCAAACGGGGACGAGCAGGTTGTCGCATTCGCCCCGCCGCGGGAGCAGTGCGCGGTACGGGAGCTGGTGCGGCTGGCCGTAGTTGGTGCCGGGCACGTGCACCGGGAGGATGGTGCCTTCGTTGACCCATCCGCCGTCGGGCGTCGCGACGCGCTGGCAGTCGTGCGAATCGATGGGGAACGACCCGATGCCGATCGAGTCCTCCTTCGTGACCGTCGTGAGGACGTCCGCCTGCGTAAGGACGTGCTCGCCGATCATCCGGCGTGCTTCGCGGACGTACAGCGCGGGCGGCCAGTGTGACGTGGACGTGAACTCGTCCTTCGCGAGGCCGTACTCGGACAGCGCTGCGCGGACTTTGTCGGGGACGGCGGGGTCGGTCTTCAGGAACCAGATCAGCTCGAGCGCGTAGTCCTTGTGCGCCGCCCAGATGCGCTGACGTGCCGCGGGCGTCGCGTCCGGCCAGTCCCAACTCGCACCGACGAGGCCCATCGAGAGCTGCCGCGCGATGCCGTTGTTGACGTCCACCTTGTTGCCGGGAATCGGGTAGAGGTCAAGGCCGACGACGCTGGGATCCTTCGCGTGTTGGAACAAGCGTCTTGCGAGTTCGAAGCGGTCGGGATCGTAGGTTTGGGGCTTCGCGATCGGGATTCGATTCTTCGGGTCGCGCGTCATGCACAGCCGCCAGCTGTAGGTCATGAGCTTGCCGTCGCCGCGGTCGTCGCCGGCGGTTTCCCCGGTCATGAGCGGAAGGAGTCGTCCGCCCTCGTCACGCGGCGAGAAGGGAAGCGTGGGTTTCGGAAACTGGTGGCCGGCGAGCGATTCGCCGTACCGCTGCCTGCCCTCGCGACCGACGGTGTACGACACGCCCGCGGCGGCCATCAAGTCGCCTTCATAGCTGGCGTCGATGAAGATGCGGGCGTCGAATTCGCGCAGCCCGGCGGTCATGCGCTCGATGCGGTTGCCGCGTTTGGTGACGGCGTCCACCGGGTGCTCGAGGAAGACGCCGACCCCCGCGTCGCGCAACATCTCGTTGAACACGCGCTCGGCCACGTGCGGCTCGTACGTCCACGACCGATGGTCTTTGACGGAGACGTCGTACGGCAGCGTGACGCCGCGCCTGCGGTAGTCGGCTTCGATCCGCCGGTGCACCTCCTCGAACAGCCCACCGAGCGTTCGGCGATCGCACTGGTTGGAATCGCTGAAACTCAGGCCGCTCGACATCATGCCGCCGACCAGCGGCATCGGCTCGACGAGCGCGACCCTCACCCCGGCGCGTGCCGCCGCGGTGGCGGCGCAAATGCCGGAAGGCGTCGCGCCATACACGACGACGTCAAACGCCTCCCTGCGTGCAGCGCAACCCGGGAACAACAGGAGCAGGCACGCGAGGAGAAGGCACACGGCGGCGCTCATTCGCTGACTTCCTCTCCGCTCACGGCCCCGCGCTGCGAGCCCTTCCATCGCGTCGTACCTGCCCCGCGCGCGGCGCCGAAGGCGATCTCGACGTCGTCCTCGACGCCGTCGTTCCACGTGAGTCGCCCGCGCACCGCGTTTGACCCGGGCTTCATGTCGATCGCGCGCAGCGGGATCTCGCCACCTTCGAACGGCGCGAGCAGCGTCACGAAAAACCACCCGCGCCCCGACCGCTGCCGATACGCCAGCCGCGGCGCAGGGTACTTGACGCCGTACCTCGGCGAGAACCACGCGCCCTCCTGGTGCGCCTCGCCGTCGCCCGCCAGCGGTATGATCGCGACGTTCGCGCCGTCGTACCGCGTGACGATCCCGTTGCGGAACCCGTCCAGCTTCGCCAGCGTCGTCGGCATGAAGCGCCAGTTCTGGTCGAAGGTGAACTCGCGCGTGCCGTTCGATCGGATCAAATCCGCGATGATCCAGTAGCGGTCGCGCACGGCGATGAGCTGGCGCTCGTGCACCAGGCTCTCGGGCTGGCCGTCCAGCAGGTGGCTGTAGCCATCGTGCCAGGCGTGCAGGACTTTGAGGTTCCCGTCGAGCTTGGCGCGGACGAGGCCGTGGCGGGGCTTGGGGTCCTGGTCCTTGTCGTCGATGGAGACGGTGTTGAGAAACCGCGTGCTCTCGAAGAGCACGCGGTCTTCGCCCACGTAGCTGTACCGGCCGGGCATGACCACGAGCGGCCGGCCGTAGGCGTAGAGATCGACGCTGAGGCAGCGGAGCCCGCCGCGGGCGCGGGGGCCGAAGTCGAACATTGCCCACCGCGCGGCCGGGCCATCGGACCAGGCGCTGCGGAGGGTGGCGAACTCGCCGGCGGGGAAGAGGCGGTCGCGCCACGTCGGTTCCATCCCCTCCTTCCCCTGTGTCGCGACGAAGAGGACGTCCGGCCGGTTCACCTGCCGGCCCAGTTCCAGCAGTCGGTCGGTCATGAGATCGCTGTCGGAGTGACCGAACTGCGCAGAGGTGAGGTTTGGCCGTGTGAACGCGACGGCGAAGTCGATCATCGCGTTGAACCGTTCGGCAAACTCCTTCGGCAGCGGTCGCTGCTGGCGTTGCATCATCTGATAGAACGAGCTGACCTCGCGCAGGACGACGTTGTGATACCCCGGGCTGCGGCCGTGGTAGACGCCGTCGTCGAACGTCGAGTCGTAAATATGCTGGAGCATGCGCTCGGCCGTCGCGTCGCGCCACACTTGGGCCGCGCGGAACTCGGGAAAGTAGGTGGCCGCGTGAAGCACGCCGACGGCCTCCATCGCCCCGTGGTTGCTCGACGCGTACCCCGCCGCCCCGCGCGCGTTGAGGTGCTCGGCCATCCCGTGGACGTTCTCGAGGTAGATGGTCAACAGGTCGGCGTCGAAGTGCTTCGATCGCACGACGACCGGGAAGAGCCACACCCAGTTTCGCAGGCGGATGCCGACCTCCAGCCGGCGCGGAAAACCGGGATCGACCTGCCGGTCCCACTCGCACATCTGCTCGGCAAGCGCCGCGACATAGCGTTCCTCGCCGCCGCGGCGGTAAGCCTCGGCGAGGGTGAGGAAGTGGGTATGGCGGTTGAGCATGAAGTTCCACTCGACGTCGCGCTCCTTGCGCCGCCAGTCGATGCGATCGCCGAAATCGACGGTGTGGTGCAGGAATGTAAGACGCCGCCGCAGTGCGTCGTCAGGCGTGGTCGTGTCGTGCACGCCGACGGGCAAGCCGCGGATGCTGGGGACGAACGGCGCCTCGTCGGCGTAGCGGTCGGCGCCGGGGAGGTCGCGGATTTGCGAATCTGCGTCGAAGTGGTAGTCGATCGAGCGCTGGCGGTAGTACGAGAGCAGATGCGCCATCGCCTCCGCCGCGTCGCCGCGATCGGAGGCGGCCCGCACGCGCTCCAAGCCGGGGCGTTTGAGGTCCAGAAGCTCCAAAACACGCGGCGCATCGGCTGCCGCCGAAGCATGGAGCGCCGCGAGATGGGCGAGGGCAGCGACGAATACGGCGACGCGAAGCGAACCGAGTCGAACCATCATTTCACCTTCACCGCGACGACGTACAGCCGGCCCGCGCTGGTGGACGGCAGGTAGAGGTAATCGGTGCCGTCAACGGTCACGCCGATCGGCCGCTGCACGTCGATCCCCTTCGCCACCGGGGTCGGATCGGACCAGGTCTTCCCGAGGTCGCGCGAGACGCGGAGGAAGATCTCGTCCTTGCCGCTGTGAAGGGGGTCGGCCGGGGAGACGGCGTCATAGTAACGTAGTGTTCCGCCCGAGTAACCGACCCACGGCTTGTCGAAGTCGAACGGGCCCTTGGTCATGGTCTGCCGGGCCCACTCCTTGCCGGTCCAGCGGGCGAGGCGGTGCTCGAAACCCTTGTCGGTGCCGTCGGGGGAGTAGCTGTACGCGACGATGGGATTGCCCTGGTCGTCGAGGGCCATCTTCGCCGACTGCACGCCGAAGACGCCGCGCGTGAACGTTTCTCGACCCTCGAGCGGTTGATATAGGTCGGCGGCGTCACGGCGGATGGGCGTGCTCCCGTAGGCGGTACCGTCGGCGCGGTAGAACGTCTTGGTCGCCGGACTGTAGCGTGCGTACGAGCCACAATGGCGGCTGGCACCCGCGCCGCCGGGCATCCACTCCCACAGGATGTGCACGTCGCCCTTGGAATCGGCCAGGACTGCGTCAGGGTAGATCGTGGTGCCGACCTCGCCCGCGAACGGCGGTAGCTCGGACCAGGTCCGCGACTCGTTGTCGAAGCGGAAGAGCCGCCCGCGCCGGTCTTCGCCGCCCTTGCGCACGTCGCGGATGATCATGTAGACGTCGCCATCGGGCGTCCGCGTGAGGCTCGGGTAGGTGTACATCCCGCCGGCGAAGGCGTCGCTCGTTTGGAGTGTGAACCCGCCGGCTACGTCGCCCGGCTTGTTGGAAATGGCGATCTTCATCCCGTGTCGGCTATGCATGCCGAACGTGACGTGCAGGAACCCCTGCCCGTCCACGGCGATGCAGGACTGGGTGTGCCCGAGGTCGTAGTGCGATGTGTGGCCGGTCGATGACGCCGTCCACTTTCCGTCGGGCGAGCGGCGGGCGACGTAGACGTCGTCGGCGGGCTTGCTCGCGAAGAGGTAGCTGACGTAGATCGTCCCGTCCGGCCCCGCCGCGATCGGCGACCACCAGCCGGCGTGGTTGTACTTGCTCAGGATGCCGGGGAGTTGCTCCGGCTCAGAAACGGAAACCTCCGCCGCGGTACTCTTCGAAGCCACAGATGCAACCAGAACCGTGCAGGCGAGCGCACAATGCATCGCCCGAGCGAAACGATCGATCATGTCCACTCCACGTAGTCGCCGGCGGCTCAGAACCACAGCTTGTATTCGCTGGCGCCCGACTTGAACAGGTAGATGCGTTTGCGGACCGGGTCCCGCTGCCCGAGATCGTCCTGCTGGCGCCACTCGACGTGTCCGTCCATGAATCCGACGTTCATGCCGCCCTTGCCGCGCGGCATGAAATCGACGGGCGACTCGTTTCCGTAGACGTGATTGCACGGGTTCCCCGAGATCAGGAAGCTGGTGGCGAACGCGCGGGTCAGGTCGGCCACGAGCACTCGGTAGTACGGCTTCTGGCCGAGCCTCTTGGGAAAGAGCTGCGGGTCGCCCGCCGCGACCGCCTCTTCAAACCCGATGTAGTTGGCGGGGTTCTGTTGGGATTTCCTGATGACCAGGTTGGCATGGCCGGCGAAGACGCCGTAACCGAGCACGACCTGGCTGCCCGCCGCGGTGGGGTTCCAATTATCGTCCGTGTTCAGCCCTTCGTTCGAGGGGCAGAAGAAGGCGCCCCGCGTCGCGCCGTAGCGTTCCAGGATGCGCTTGGCTTCGGGGTTCGCGATCCAGGGGTGATGCGACCTGAGCGTGAAGCCGCTCCTGGTGAACTCGTTATTGAAGTTGCCCAGGTCGATGAACGTGCCCTTGTTGTCGTTTGCGTACATGATCATGGCGGTACAGATCTGCCGCACGTTCGAGCCGCAGGAAACCCGCTTCGCCTGCTCGCGGGCGCGGTTCAGCGCCGGCAGGAGCATCGCCACGAGCACGGCGATGATGCCGATGACGACCAGAAGTTCGACAAGCGTGAAGCCGCGAAGTTGACGATTCATCTTGATCACCTCGAATCGGTAAGAACTCTGCTCGCGCCAAACCGCGCGGGCGCAACTCAACGCGCCGGCGCCGCCTGCCCGCGACACGAGCGGCGGCGCAGGAACACGACGACTCCGCCCATCACACCCGCGCAGGCGAGCACGGGTTCGGGGACGGCGGTGACCTTGAAGTCGTCGTAGCTGACGTTCACCAGGATGCCCGAGGCAACGCAGGCTGCCTTCCGCTTCCATCCGCTCATGAGATTCCTCCGCGACAATCGACCTGCCCTGTTGCGAACGCCGCTTTGCGTCTCCCCGCGACGGCGAACCTCTCCGAAATGCTTGCCGCGCTGGGTGTGTGGGGGAACGCCGAGATGAACATGCATCATGTTCCGGATGCCGTCGAGGCGATAACGCGCCAAACTTATTAGCGTTTCCGCCAGCGGCACCGCGCGCGGCGCAGCGGCGGGAGGCGGCCGGGCCGGCGC
>JBAUGM010000846.1:0-6677 GCA_049679725.1 Tepidisphaeraceae bacterium | reverse complement strand
TGCGTGGACTGGCCGAGCGTGACCATCAGGCCGCCGATCATGGCCGGGTCGATGCCGCGCGTGCCGGGTGGCGCCTCGCCCGCCGGCTCGGCGGTGACGTCGTCGACGTCGAGTTCGAGGATCTCGTTGCGGAGGTAGCCGGTGACCTGGTCCAGGCGTTCGGCGTCAGCGCCTTCTTCGAGGAGCCGCACGCTCACAGTCCTGTCGCTCATACCTGGTTGTCGTCCTCGCGGACGATCGTGTTTCAGGCTTTTTCGGGCTTGGGCAGCAGCAGGTGGACGGCGAAGCCCGAGAGGGTCGCGAGTACCGCCTGGTAGAGGACCGAGAGCTCGCGCTGGGCCGCGACGACGAACACCGCGTCGAGGTCCGTGGTCACGATGCCCGCGAGCGTGGCGAGGCCGGTGATGTGCCAGCCGAAGAAGCCCGCGGTCCACACGCCCAGCGGCCAACGACTCCGGTCCGGGCGCCTGAACAGCAGGAACGTCGAGAACGCGGCCGCGGCGTTGAAGATCACGCCGGTGGCGCCCAGCTCGGGCGACCCGTCAGCCAGGAGGGTCGAAAGCGTTTGCGCCACGATGATGACGACCACCGACCAGCACCCGAGCCGCGTCTTGTCCACGGGCGCACTAGATCACGCCGGCACGGGCGGCGGCCAACGCGGCTCGCGCGGACCGCCGCGCCACCTCCTCGTCGACGGCCCGCACGCGCCAGCCGGGCGTGGTTTGGTCTTTCGGATCGACGAGCAGGATGCGCCGCTCGAACAGGTTCATCGGCGGCGCGGAGTACGGCGCGGGCTCGGCGATCACCGCGATGTCGCCGTTGATGCGCTTGATGCCCTCGGCCAACAGCAACCGCGTGTTGTCGGTACCCGTGTCGTTGACGAACCCGGCCAAATACGCGCCACCCCACGCCGCGGTCGTTCCGACAGCGAGTATCGCGAAGGCAGCTCGTGCGGCACGATGGCGACACCAGCTCAGCGCGAAGCCCGTGGCGATGCCGAACCCAATCGCGGGCAACAGCGCAAATCGCGCGTACTCTCCAGGCTTGCCCTGCGCCAGCAGAACGAACTGCGCGAAGATCAGCGCCGCCGGCGCAAGAAACAGCCAGGCCGTCGGGAACAGGATCGGCGGGATATCCTGGACGTCCCCTTTCTTTCGCCCAACCTTCCGGAGTTCGATGAGTCTCGCGATGCCGATCGCGCCAAGCGGGACGAGAAACGGTGACGTCGCCTCCAGGAGCAATCTCAGCGCGTTGGGCAACCCCCCGATCCCCCGTTTTCCGTACATCGCCGTCGAGTTCGACAGGTTTGATTGAAGGATCTCCGGCGCGACGATCGCGTTGATCAGCACGTACGGATTCGTGATGAAATACACGCCGAACCCGACCGCTGCCGCCGCGAGCGTGACGCGTAGGCGCGTCGGCCACGCGTCCCGGCGCAGCAGGGTCATGACCGGGAGCACGACGAATCCGACCAGACACGAGACGACCATCGCGAAGGCCGCCCCGCACAGCGCCCCGGCCGCCACCCACCAGCGCGCCTTTCCCGTCTCGACGTACTTCGTGGCCGCCATCACCGAGAGCAGCATGAGCACCGCCCCCGGTAGATGCGGTTTCGCTTCGTGTGCCATGTTCACGACGACCGGCATGAACGTGTAACACAGCGCCCCCACCGCCGCGGCGAGGTCGGATGCCGTAAGCCGGTGAACGATCCAGAAGACCGCCCACACGCCGACGAGCCCCCACATCGCCGTGTAGAAGCGCGCGACGATGTAGAAGCGTCCGAACGCTTCCGGATGATCGAGGTAGAACGCCTGCCCGTCCGGCCCACCGCGCAGGTCGACGAAGCCGACGACGTCCGCGAGTTTGAGCATCACGCCGACGGGGTACATCCACAGCCCGCCGTACTGGTAGAGCCGCGGGTCGCCGCGGAACTGGTTGATGCGCGACAGCGACTTGAAGGTGATCATCTCGTCAGGCTGATAGCTGTACAGCCGGTATCGGCGGATGATCTCGGCGCGCTTCTCATCCGTATCGTTCAACACGATCGGGATCGACGCATCGCGCCGCAGCGGGTTCGCGTCCACGTCCGCCCCGAGCACCGCCGCGTCGGATGGCGCTAACGATGCGATCTTCTCTCCCGACCAGACGGGCCGATCGCCAAACAGGTACGGATCGACGGCGCGTGAAGGCAACCCCCAATTGATGCCGAGCAGAAAGACGCACGCCGCGACAACGAGCAGCACGATGAGAACGGTGCGTCGTCGAGCGGTTTCCGTCATGCGGGCAATGTAACCACATCGTGGCTTGGGCGTCTCGCCCGAGCTCCCCGCTTTGTCCGTCGCGACGGCGCACGCAAAGAACGCCAAGATCGCCAAGAAGAAGTGAACTCACATTCCCTTTGCAATGCTATCCGTCAACTTCTGTGCGCTTCGGCAAGATGCTCCGCACTGAAGTGCGACCCGAGCGCTCGCCGGTCTGCCGTACGGCACGGGGCCGGGCGGCGCAAGCTGCCCGGCTCCTTTTGTGCGGTATCCCGTTCTCATGCCGGAGGCAGCCAAAGCGATAAACTCGCTTTGGTTGCGGCCAAAAGGCCGCCCCAAGATCTTGGCGTTCTTTGCGATCTTTGCGTGTGTATTTCGCTCGGGTGAAGCGCGCAAGAATAGAGGAAGTGATCGCACGCAGTTGCGCACGCGAACGCGCCGGGCTACACTTCCGCCCCATGATCGCCCTCCACTGGCTCTACTACATCCTGCTGCTGATGCTCCTCGTCGTCGGGCTGTTCATCAACATCCTCGGCCTGCCCGGGCTGTGGCTGATGGTGGCGGCGTTCGGCGCGTACGCGTGGGCGACGGCAGCGAGCGACTACGTCTCCGTCGGGGCGCTTGTCGCGGTGATCGTGCTCGCGCTGCTGGCCGAGCTCGTCGAGTTCGTCGCCGGCGCTGCCGGCTCCAAAGCCGCGGGCGGGAGCAAGCGCGGGATGATGGGCGCGATCATCGGAGGCATCGTCGGCGGGATCGTGGGCACGCCGATCTTCCCCGTCGTCGGCACGATCGTCGGCGCCTGCCTGGGCAGCTTCATCGGCGCGTTCACGATCGAGCTGGCGATCGGGCGCACCCACGATGACTCCATGAAGATCGGCATTGGCGCCGCCAAGGGCAGGTTTGTCGGGATCGTCGCGAAGCTCGCGTTCGGCATCGCGATGCTCTTCGTCGCCCTAATCGCCGCGTTCCCGACGGGTGGGGCGACGGCGGTCATTCTCCCGCTTCCCGCCACCCTCCCCGCCACGACGCAATCGGCGACGGAACCCGCGACGGCGCCGACGACCGATCAGGTCGAGCAGCCGTAGTTACCGCAGCTTGCCAATCGTGCGCGAATGTCGTGACGATCGCGCAAAAGGACTTACGAGGAAAACGGAATCTGGAAGATTTTTTTCGCGCGTTTTTCGGGGCTTCTCGCGCGATCGCGAAGTCGTCGTGCGCGATTTTCATGACGAACGCGCACGGTTCATGGTTGAGAATAGGCGCGCCCATGGAGGAGATGCGATGGTTCGCGCGATCGACGCCGGTCACGCCGGTGTCTGAGCTTTAGCGAAGACCCGGATCGGTCGCGCGCGGGGGGAGGAGTCCGGGGAAGAATCCGGGTCTTCGCCTATCGGCTCAGACACCGGCGTGAAGGCGCGCGACGCGAGCGCTCTTTGGCAACTCAAAGCCCGTGCGACTGGGTGCAACCTTCCCCAGGGCGTCGGAATGTTCAGGAATGTGCCGAAATGTTCCGGAATGTTCAGCGCCCGCGAAATGACAAAACGAACCCATTTTGCCCCGGAAGCAAGCTTGCCACTTGAATGACAAGGCTTTACGTCGCGCGACAACCACAACCCCGCCCGCGCGCATATAATCGAGGGCCTATGACGACTCCCCTTGGTCGCAAGTTCACCCTGACGGACCTCCGCGCGGCGCGCGACTCAGGCGCGAAGGTGCCGGTCCTGACCTGTTACGACTACACCACCGCCCGGTTGATGGACGAGGCCGGTGTCCCGATGCTCCTGGTCGGGGACTCCGCCGCCAACGTCATCCTCGGGTATGAGACGACGCTGCCCGTGTCGCTGGACTTCCTCATCGAGATCACGGCGGCGGTGCGGCGCGGAGCGCCGCGCGCGCTGCTGATGGCGGACATGCCCTTCGGGTCGTACCACGCGTCGGCGGCCAAGGCGATCGGCAACGTCTGCCGGATGGTGCAACTTTCCGGGTGCGACTGTGTGAAACTGGAAGCGGCGACCAGCCAGCTTCGCACGGTGCGGAAGCTGGCGGACGCGGGGGTGGCCATCGTTGCCCACCTGGGGCTGCGGCCTCAGGCGGTGGGCGTGATGGGCGGGTACAAATTTCAGGGTCGCACCGCTGACGAAGCTGCGGCTATCGTGCGGCTGGCGGAAAAGATGCAACGGGCGGGCGCGGTGGCGCTCTTGCTCGAAGCGGTGCCGCCGGACGTGAGCGAAGCCGTCGTCGAGGCGATCGGAATCCCGGTGATCGGCTGCGGCGCGGGCCCCGCGTGTCACGGGCACGTGGTCGTGACGCACGACACCGTCCGCCTCACGCAGAAGCCGCCGAAGTTCGCGCCGCTCCTGGGCGACCTGGCGGGCCCGGCGCGCGAGGCATTCGGCGAGTACGTCCGCCGCGTGCAGACCGGCCTCTATCCGGGACCGGAGCACGCGTACCCGATGTCGGATGCGGAGAGGGAGAAGTTTCTGGCGGGCCAACGGTTTTGATTGAACGTTCGAGAAACTCAGTCTGCTGACGACGTCATCCTGAGGTACTCCGAAGGATCTGGGGATGGAGAAGTGCTTTCGAGCCCGAGATCCTTCGGAGTACCTCAGGATGACGAATCACACATACACAGCGCGTTCTTAGCTTTGAGGAGTTTAAAGATGATATCATTCCGTCGTTTCGCCACGGGTTCCGCCGTCTTCGGCACCGCACTGGTCGCGTCGTTCTTCGCGACCGGCCTCGTCAAGGACGTTCAGTTCGCGCGCGCCGAGCAGAAAGTCGAGGCGACGCGCGAGCAACTGGCGCAGGTCGAAGATCTGTCCAGCGTGTTTCGCCACGTGGGCAAGGCCATCGAGCCGTCGGTCGTGAACATCAACGTCACGAAGTCGGCGCGCGGCGATCGGCGCCTCCCGTTCGATGACGAGATGCTCCGCCGCTTCTTCCCCGACCGCGACGGCGACGGCGAGCCCGACCTCCCCGAAGAGCTCGGCGAAGGCATGAACCAGTCCCCGCAGCAGCACGGCACGGGCAGCGGCGCCATCATGGAAGTGACCAACGGCACCGCCTACATCGTCACCAACAACCACGTGGCCGGCGGCGCAACCGAGATGGAGATCACACTGCACGACGGGCGCAGGATCGACAACGCCAAGGTCGTCGGCACGGATCCGAAGACCGACCTGGCCGTCGTCAAGATCGAGGTCGATCGCGTCATCCCCGCCAAATGGGGCAACAGCGACGAGCTCCAGAAGGGCGACTGGATCATGGCCTTCGGCAGCCCGTTCGGCTACATCGGCTCGATGACCCACGGCATCGTGTCCGCCCTCAACCGCACGAACATCGGCATCCTCGGCACGATGGGGTACGAGAACTTCATCCAGGTCGACGCGCCGATCAACCCGGGCAACTCGGGCGGCCCGCTCGTCAACGTCCGCGGCGAAGTCGTCGGCATCAACACCGCCATCGCCTCAACCACCGGCGGGTTCAACGGCATCGGCTTCGCCATCCCGTCGAACCAGGCGAAGGTCGTCTACCAGCAGCTCCGCGACAAGGGCAAGATCACCCGCGGGTACCTCGGCGTCGCCATCGACGACGTGAAGAATCCGAAGAACCCGCAGGCCGCCCGCGTGCTCAAGGAGATGGGCTACGAAGGCAAGGAAGGGATCTTCGTCTGGCAGGTGCCGGGCGACGGCCCGTCCAAGGGCATCCTCGAGCCGGGCGACGTGATCACGCAACTCAACGGGAAGGTCGTCACCGACGTGCAGGGTCTGCGCAACACGATCGCGGCCATGGCGCCCGACACCGACGCCAAGCTCACCATCACCCGCGACGGCAAGACGCAGGACGTGACGGTGAAGGTCGGCGAGCAGCCCGAAGAGATCGCCAGCGCCATCGGCGGCCGCCGCGGCAACCGCAACCGCGGCGAACCGGACGCTCCCGAACAGGGCGCCGTCGAGCAGCTCGGCCTGCGCCTCTCCGACCTGACGGATGCGCTGGCTGAGAAGCACGGCCTCGGCAACGTCAGCGGCGGCGGCGCGGTGGTGACGCAGGTCGCCCCGAACTCCCCCGCCCAGCAGGCCGGCATCCGCATCGGCGACCTGATCACCCGCGTCGGCAAGGAGCGCATCGCCAACGCCAAGGCCGCGACCGACGCCCTGACCACGGGCGACCTGGCCAAGGGACTGACCCTCCACGTCACGAACAAGGAAGGCTCGAAGATCGTCCCGCTGCAGACGCAGAAGTGATCGAGCTCGCAGCACGATGAAGACGCAGACACCTCTCCCACGCTCGTCGTGGGAGAGGCGTTTGGCTGTGCGTGCCCCGGCGTCGGATACGGGCGCGATGTTGTGTAGTTGCGACGCCTGCGTCGCGGTCGCCCCGTTGGGGCGGAGCTTGTCTTGGCCCGTTTCCCCAACA
>JBAUGM010000845.1:0-5297 GCA_049679725.1 Tepidisphaeraceae bacterium | reverse complement strand
AGGCGACGCGGCACAACGCGCCGGCGGTCGTCTCGCGCTTGCTCGACGCGAACGCCGACCCGATGCTCGCCGACGCGTACGGCACGACGCCGCTGCACCTGGCGGCACGGTACGGCCGCGAGCCGATCGCGCGGCTCCTGCTTGAAGCCGGCGCCGACGCGCAGGCGAAATCGGGTCCGTACGGCACGCCGATCGACGAGGCGCGCCGCACGAAGAACGGCCCCGTTCTTGCCCTGATGCGCGAAGCAGGGGCCGAGGCGCAAACGGCTTCCTTGTCGCAGTAGGCCCTCTTGTCTTGTTCCCTCTCCCTGTACCCAGGGAGAGTGGGAAATGCGAAGACACAAAAATGCTCCACACCGCACCTCGCTTGATCCGCCATGCGGCGATTTTGTCCCTGCTCTTCTCCGTCGTCGGCTGCGCCTCCAAGGCGTCGGTTTCCTCGTGGCAGAAGAGCGTCACGGACTACGTGAAGGAACAGGGCGCGGGCGACCCCATCGTCCTCCGCGAGGTCACGCTGCCGGACGCGCGGCCCGGCTTCTCCGTCATCGGACATCACGATGCGCCAGTGTCCACGGATGTGAACGGCGTGCTACTCGGCTACGACCAGATCGGCGAACGGTTGTGGTTCATCTACCTCGTGGGCGTCGTCGACAAACATCAGGTGACCGACATCCGCCTCGACGCGCTGTCGATGCATCGCGGGAAGATGGTCTGGAAGCGCGGGCCGGCGTCGAAGCAAGCACTTGAGGCGTACCGGCAACACGGGATCAAGCAGGCGCGCGAGCGTTTCCCCGACCGCAAGACGCCGCCGCCGAAGTACCTCGGCTTCCCGCGGGCGGACGACGAGTTCTCGGTGTCGAAGGGTGAGGGAGGACGGATCCAGGCGACGCACAGCGGATCGGGGGCAAGGTGGGAGTTGACGTTGCCGGAGAAGAGCCGCTAGCGCCGACGGCGCGGCGTGCGTCCGTTGGGTGGCCGGCGAACCGGCTCGATCAACGTGATATTTGGAATCGAAACGATGCGCGCCTGGGCGCTCATGCGTTCGCTGGAATCATCGTACATCTGAATGTACAGGGACATGCCGCTGACAACCGCGCGCAATGGATTCTCGATGATGACTTGATCTCCACTTGCCATGACGACGCGCAGTCGCTCGCCTGGGTGGTCTTCCAGGATCTCGATCAGGTCGGTCGGACTCATGAAGTCCTCGGGGTTCTTGACGATCAAGCCGTCTTCGCCGCCCGGCGTCGTGGGACGCGGCGTCGGCCGAAGGCGTCAGTTTCCGTCTGCACGCGACTCTCGCGCTTCAAGTCGAACAGGACGCCCGGCTGAGCGCTCGTATCATTCGCACCTTTCTGGGCCGCCGCCGCTTCCAGGGCGTGGGCCAGGCGCTTGCGCGCGTAGCCGACGTACTCTTCCGACTGGTCGATTCCCACGTATTGCCGATCCAGCAGCGCGGCCGCGACGGCGGTCGTGCCGCTGCCGTTGAACGGGTCGAGCACGACGTCGCCTACGTTGCTCGATGCCTTGATGATCCGGTTCAGCACGCCGATGGGCATCTGGCAGCCGTGCCACCCCTCGCGCTCCTTGAACGTGCCGCAGACGCGGCTCTCGTTCCACGTGTCGCACCCGGCCTCGAAGTACGCGTGCGGGGCGGCCTCCTGGGGGCGGAGGAACCAGGTGTCATCCGGGAGCTTGCCCTTGGAGTTGGCGCGCTTGTCGCCGTAGGTCGTCTGGCGGGCGCTGGCGACGCGGACGTCGTCGGCGTTGAACGTCAGGTTCGTCATCCCGGGATTGGGCTTCTCTTTTGTGAAGTACAGGATGTGCGTGTGGCTCTTGGCGAACATCTTCTTGGTCTGCTGGCCGAAGGTGTAGTGCCAGATGATCCAGTTGCGCATGTGGAAGCCGATCTTCCGCCGCGCGACGTGGCACAGATCGGCCGCGAACTCGTCGCCGATCGCCAGGTAGAACGATCCGCTGGGCTTGAGCGCCCGGTAAACGGCCCGCATCCACTGCTCGGACCAGTTCACGTACTCGTCGACGTCTTTCTCGTCGTCGTAGTTGTGATAGAGGTAGCCGATGTTGAACGGGGGGTCGGCGAAGACGAGGTCCACCCAGCCTTCGGGGCCTTCGTTGAGGGTCTTGATCGAGTCGCCGTGGATGATTTGATTGAGTTCGGGCATTCCGTCCCCATTGTAGAGGCTGGGACGGATGGCGCAAATTCGGCGTGCTCGTCGCGTCAGGGGGTCGGCTTTCTTGGAGCGGATGGCGGACAACCCTTTGACAAACGCCTGCTTGCGACGGTTCATGAACTCATCCTCGTGGTCAGCGCGCGGCGGAGCGATAGCGGGATGCCCGCGTCGTCCTATAATCGGCCCCATCCGTGTTTCGGCATGAACGGACCCGTCCTGCGCATCCTCGACGCCAACACCAATCGCGCCCGCGAAGCCCTGCGCGTGATCGAGGACTACGCGCGGTTTGTGCTGGACGACGAAGTGTTGTGCGGATCACTGAAGCAGTTGCGGCACGACCTGGCCGCCGCCACATCGAGTTTCGTCGATGAGGCGATCCTGCACCGCGACACGCCGGGGGATGTGGGGACGACGACGAAGACGGCGGCGGAGCTGTCGCGCGAAGACGTCGGGCACGTCGTGACGGCGGCGGGGAAGCGGTTGGGCGAGGCGCTGCGGACGATCGAGGAATACCTGAAGACGGTAGATCCCGGCGCCGCGTCGAAGGTGGAGGCAATCCGGTATCGCTTCTATGAGTCGGAACGTCAGATCGCGATGACGCTTCCGTCCGCCGCTTGCGCCTTCGCGGAGGTTCGCCTTTACGTCCTCATCACCGAATCCGCGTGCAAGCGCCAGTGGATGCACGTCGCCGACGAAGCGATCAAGGGCGGCGCCGACTGCCTGCAACTCCGCGAAAAGTCGCTGGAATCCGGCGAACTGCTTTGCCGGGCAAAGGACTTTGTCGCCCTGTGCAAACGCCACCACGTCATCAGCATCATCAACGATCGCCCCGACATCGCCCTGATGAGCGGCGCCGACGGGGTGCACGTCGGGCAGGACGATCTTCCGGCTGCCGAAGTGCGGAAGCTGATCGGCCGGGACAAGATCCTTGGCGTCAGCACGCACAACCTCGAGCAGGCGCGGCAGGCCGTCCGCGACGGCGCGGACTACATCGGCGTCGGCCCGATATTCCGCAGCCCGACCAAGCCGCGCGATTTCGTCGCGGGCCCTGAATATGCGAGGCAGGTCGCCGAGCAGATCAAGATTCCAGCCGTGGCGATTGCGGGCATTACGGAGTCGAATGTCGATGAAGTCTTGGCGACGGGCGTGAAAGCCGTCGCCGTCACCGCGGCGATCGCGGGCTGCGATGATCCGCGTGCTGCGTCAAAGCGATTGAAGGATAGGCTTCAGAAGGCATTGTCATCGTCATCCTGAGGTACTCCGAAGGATCTAGTGGCGAACATGCGGCCTCTCGTCCTCGGCTAGATCCTTCGGAGTACCTCAGGATGACGAGCGGCGCGCCCTTGCGTGCTTGAAGGAAACGGATGTCCGAGCAAGCCGTACCGATTGCGTTTCCCTCCCCCGCCGTCACGGATGACGCGCCGGCGGCGGCCGCGCGCTCGTTCGTCGGCCACGCGAAGCTGATCGGCTTCCTCACGTTCATCAGCCGGCTGTTGGGGTTGGCGCGCGAGAGCATCGCCGCGGCCTACTTCGGCTCCGCCCCGGTCTACGCCGCGTTCCAGTTCGCCTTCACCGTCCCCAACCTTTTCCGCAAGCTCCTCGGCGAAGGCGCCCTCTCCGCCGCCTTCATCCCCCTCTACGCCCAGGCCGTCAAACAACAACGAGAAAAAAACCGGGACGGGGACGGTTTTCTTATCTCGCGTTCGGCAAATGACTTCGCGGCGACGAGTGTGAATCTGCTCTGTGCGATCCTGCTGGCGCTGACGGTCGTCGGCGAGGTGGGCTTGTTCGCGGTCGTGCGCTTCGTCGACATGCCGTGGGACTATCTCCTCGCGGCCAGGCTCACGATGATCATGCTGCCTTACGTGCTGCTCGTGTGCGGCACGGCGTTCCTCGGCTCGATCCTCCAGGTCCACGACCGCTTCGCCGCCATCACGTTCACGGCCGTCATCTCCAACGTCTGCCTCATCATCGCGATGATATGGGCGGCGAAGTCGCTCGACCTGACGAGCGAGCAGGGGCAGGTTACAGCGGTGAAGTGGCTCGCCGTCTCCGTGCTCATCTCCGGCGGCGTGCAGGTGCTCAGTTTGCTCCCGTCGCTGCGCGCCGCGGGATTCCGGTTCCGCGCGATCTTCCACGTGCTGACGCCGGCGGTGCGGAAGATGCTGAAGATGACCGTGCCGGTGGCGCTCGGCGCCGCCGTCCTTCAGATTTCCGTCCTGATGGACAAGGCGATCGCGTTCTTTCTCTCGGTCGGTCCGGGCCGCACGTCGTTCGAATTCTTCGGCAACGTGATCGCCTATCCGCTTGCCGAAGGCGCGACGCAGCGGCTGAACTGGGCGCAGTTCATGTACCAGTTCCCGCTCGGCGTCTTCGCCATCGCCCTGGCGACGGCAATCTTCCCGAAGCTGAGCGAAGGCGCGATCGACGTGGACCGTGCGCAATTTCGCTCGATCCTCCGCCGGGGGATCGAGGCGTCGCTGTTCATCGGACTGCCGGCGAGCGTTGGCCTGGTGATCGTGCGTTATCCCGCGGTTCGCCTGCTGTTCGAGCGCGGTGAATTCACGCCCGAGGACACGGTGCTCGTCGCGCGCTCGACGGGGTTGTATGCCGCGGCGATCTGGGCGTTCAGCCTGCAGCAGATCCTCAACCGCGCGTACTACGCGCTGCACGACACGACGACGCCGCTCGTGCTGGGCATCGCCAACCTGCTGATCAACGTGATCGTCGAGATCCCGCTGCTGTGGACCGGTCTGGCTGAAGCTGGCATGGCGGCGGGGACGCTGGTGGCGTTCTCGATCCAAGCGATCGTGATGGTCTGGTTGCTCGATCGCAAGTCAGGCGGACTGGGGCTATCCGCGAGCATGCCTGCCATCGGCAAGATGCTCGTCGCGACGGCGGCGATGGGCGTGGCGTGCGTGGTCGTGCAGCGATTGCCGTTCTACCCCCACGGCGCGACGAAGCTGGCGACGGCGATGCAACTTGCGATCCTCGTCGGGACGGGTGGGGCGGTGTACTTCGTTGCGTGCGCCGCGATGGGGATGAACGTGTTCGAACACGCGCGGCGCCGGAGAACGTGAACGGCAATACCGGGAGGGCGAGGCT
>JBAUGM010000844.1:0-2535 GCA_049679725.1 Tepidisphaeraceae bacterium | reverse complement strand
GCTATCGGCTGCTCAGCTTCTCCCGCGCGCAAACCCCGCGCGGCAACGCGACGATCGAGAGCGGCCTCCTCACCGGCGTGCATCCCATCACCTCCCCCGCGGGCATCTCGCCCGAGTGGCAAGGCGTGAACGGCGGCTTCTACTACCGCACGCTGGACCGGACGGTCCACTTCCTGCCCGGCGCGCGACCGGTCAACGCCGGATCGTAACGCGCACGTTTCCATCCCCCGTGAAGCGCCGCCGCTTGCGGCGGGTTCCCGGCGCGGTTCGCCCTGCAATCCCGCGCATTGTTCCAACCCCCGAATTGGTCTATAATTTAGTCTTCCGACCCCGCGAGGAACTATGGCATCAGCGACGCAAACACCCCCCGGCGGCACCGTGCGCGACAAGGTTCAGGGCGTCATCAACCTGATCCGTCCCGCCGTCCAGGCCGACGGCGGCGACATCGAGCTCGTCGACGTCAGCACCGACGGCGTGGTCCAGATCCGCTTCCACGGCGCCTGCCACGGCTGCCCGAGCAGCACCATGACCCTCCAGCACGGCATCGAACGCAACCTCCGCGAGAAGGTGCCGGAGGTCACGCAGGTGATCCCGGTCCCGTAGGACCCGGCAAAGCACGCAATCAGAAGCACGAAGCACGAAACAAACCCCAAATTGCAAGAAGGAAAATCCCAAACGGGAGTTGTCGTTTGGGATTTTCCCTTTTGGTGCTTGAGATTTGTTTCGGATTTCGTGCTTAGGATTTCGTGCTTTAACTGAAGATTTCATGTCCCCTGACGACTTGATGCGACTCGCCATCACAGAAGCGCAACTCGCGCTCGCAAAGAATGAGGTGCCCATCGGCTGCGTGATCGTTCACGAGCCGACCGGCCGGATCGTCGGCCGCGGGCACAACCTGCGCGAGACGGCCCACGACGCGACGGCCCACGCGGAGATCATCGCCATCCGCCAGGCGTGCGATGCGCTCGGTTCCTGGCGGCTGACCGACTGCACGCTGATCGTCACGCTCGAGCCCTGCCCGATGTGCGCCGGCGCGATCGTCAACGGTCGCCTCCCGCGACTGATCTACGGCTGCGACGACCCCAAGGCCGGGGCCGTGCGGACGCTCTACCAACTCTGCGAAGACGCCCGCCTGAACCACCGCGTCGAGGTCACCGCCGGCGTGCTCGCCGACGAATGTGCGGAACTGCTGCGCTCGTTCTTCCGCGCCCAGCGGGCGTTGGGTAAAAAGTAGTCCCTTTGGTCCCCTCTCCCGAGTACCGGGCGAAGGGGCAAGACGGAGAAGTCATCATGCGTACGACGCTCTGCCTCGCGTTGATCCTGACGTGCATCCCACTGCTGTCCCGCGGCGCTGAAGACGAACTCTCCGCTGCCACGCAACCCACCGCCGAATCGTGGGAGCAGATCGCCAAAGACCTCGGCCACGCTGGCGAATTGAAGGACAACGTCTACACCATCACCCTCCTCCGCACTGACATGGAGATCCGCGACGAGGACGGCGACATCCCCGCGGGTCTGCTCAAGACGGAGTTCCAGTTCTACCCCTGTGACTGCGGCAAGATGAACGTCGCCGGGCAGTTCTGCCTCTTCGAGTACGAGTCCGACGACGTAATCGACGCGCTGCGCGCGGGGCGGATGAAGGTCGTCTCCGTCTCTCCCATGTTCCAGGGCGAACACCCGCGCGTGACGCTGGTGCGATTTCAGGGGAGCGCGGAGAGCAGTCAGATCGCAAAGCCGCTCAAAGACGCGCTGAAATGGACGGGCGAGGCAAGGATGGCGCCGGCAACTCGTCCGGTTGAATAGAGCAAATGGAGAACCCCGCTCTTCCGGTTCAAACGAATCACGAGGAGTGGAAAAAAACTCTCAGGGCGAGGGAAGTTTTCCACCCCCCGCTGCAACAGTACGGGGGGACAGGACGGCGCCGGCGAGCGCCGGGCGAGGCGCTGGAGTGGCCGACGATACCGAACTGTTGGAACAGATCGGCCGCGGAGATCCCACAGCGCTGCGCGCGTTGCTCGACCGTCACGGTCGCTACCTGTTCGGCGTCGCCCGCGCCCTGAGCGGCAACGACGCTGACGCGGAAGACCTGGTGCAGGAAACGCTGCTGGGGTTGCTCGGCAGCAAGTTTCGCGGCGAGTCGTCCGTGCGGACCTGGCTTGTGCGGATCCTCACGAACCAGGCCGGCATGCTCCGGCGAAGGCCGTGGAAACGTGCGGGGCACGTCGGGCTGGACGAAGAGACACACAGCCCGCCGACCCCCGCGAGCCAGGCGGGACCGAGTGGCGTCGAGGCGAAGCTCGACCTGTCCACGATGCTCGCCGCCCTCTCGATCGAGCACCGGCAGGTGCTGGTCTTGCGGGAGATGGAGGGGTTGAGCTACGAGGAAATCGCCGAGGCGTTGCACATCCCGCGCGGCACGGTCGAGTCGAGGCTCCACCGGGCGCGGGAGGATTTGAGGAAGAAGTTCAAAGGGTATTTGTGACCCGCATTTGATGTGGCTTGGGCGTCTCGCCCGAGCATTGGTGAATGAAAGAG
>JBAUGM010000843.1:0-10897 GCA_049679725.1 Tepidisphaeraceae bacterium | reverse complement strand
AGAAAGACGGCTCGGGCGGAGCCTCGCCCTCCCGGGTTGCGACCCAGTTGCCATTGCGTTCGCTTGCCGACGTCCGCGGTCCCATTACAATCCGCCCCAATGCCCCTCCTGCGATGGATCGCGCCCGCCGTCGTGCTTGCCGCGTCCACCTGCGCCCTGGCTCAAGTCCAGCCGAAGCAGGATGCGCCGCAGCGCGCGTGGGACTTCGTCGGCGGCGAATGGCGGGAAGACAAGCGCCCCGCCACCACCCAGCGCACTCCCGAGCCGGCGCTCGACGAGGCCGACCGGCTGATTGAGCGACGCGACTACGATCGCGCGTTCAAAACGGCGCTCGACTGGGTCCTGGCGAACAAGACCTCCCCCAACCGCGATCGCGGGCTCTACACCATCGCCCAAGCCCTCTACGGGCACGGCAACCGCATCAAGAGTTTCTACTACCTCGACGAGCTCCTCGACACCTACCCCGACAGCGACTACTGGCCGCTCGCCCTCCGGCTCCAATACCGCATCGCCGACCAGTACCTCGACGGGTACAAGCGCCGTTGGCTCGGCGTGCCGATGTTCCAGGCGAAGGAAGAGGGGATCGAGATGCTCTACCGCATCCGCAACCGCGCTCCCGGCTCCCCGCTGGCGGAAAAAGCGCTCTTGCGGACGGCGGACCACTACCGCTTCGACGGCCAGTTCGATTTCGCCGCCGACGCCTACGCCTTCTACGCCCGCCAGTACCCGCGCAGCCCGCACACGCCGCGCGCGCGGCTGTGGGGCGCGTACAGCTCGCTGGCGCAGTTCCGCGGCGTGCAGTTCGACCCGACGCCCGTCATCGACGCCCGCGAGCAGCTCCGCTCGATCGCCGCCGCCTATCCGGACCTGGCGCGCGAAGAGGGCATCGAGGACATCCTCAAGCGGATCGACGCCGTGTTCGCGAAGAAGCTTTACACGACCGCGACGTTTTACCGACGCACGAACGACCCGCGCGCCGCCGCGTACACGTACAAATACTTGCTGAAGGCCTACCCCGCCGCCAAGGAAGCCGATCAGGCCAAGATGTGGCTGGCCGAGCTCCCCCAGTGGGCACAGAATCTGCCCGGGCCCAGGACCGTGGGCGATGAAGGACCGGGGACCACCGAGCAGCCGCTGATTCGATGACGATCCGGTGCCGTCAATCCTCTTTCGTAGGGGCGAACCTCGTGTTCGCCCTTCCGTCATTCGCAAGACGGGCGAAGACAAGCTTCGCCCCTACGGGGACCCGCACGACGCTCGCTCTTCTCTTGCTGTTGTCCGGTTGCGGCTACAACCAAGGCGCCGGCAACGACGACAGCAGCGGTTACCACTGGCAGTCCCTTTACCGCCAGGACGTCCGCACCGTCGCCGTGCCCATCTTCACCACGACCAGCTTCGATCGCGGCGTCGAGTTCAGCCTTTCGCAAGCCGTGGTGAAACAGATCGAGGCGACGACGCCGTACAAGGTCGTCCCGCGCGAACGCGCCGACACGATCCTCGAGGGCCAGGTCGTCGACGTGCGCAACACCGTGCTCAGCACCGACCCCAACTCCGCCGTCCCGCAGGAGCAGTTGCTTGCGATCACGGTCAACTTCACCTGGAAGGATCTTCGCAGCGGCCGCATCTTCGTCGAGCGCCGCGGGTTCGAGCACACCGCCACGTACTACCCCACCCTCGGCGAAGGCCGGTTCGTCGGCACCCAGCACGCGGTCGAGAAGCTCGCGCTGGCGATCGTCCAGGAGTTCCAGGCGGATTGGTGAGGAAGCACGAAATCCGAAGCACGAAATCCGAAACAAGCACCAATTTGTGAAGAAGAAAGCACCAAACCTGGACTTTGATGCTTTCCTCTTTGGTGCTTGTTTGGTGCTTGGAGTTTGTTTCGGATTTCGTGCTTCGGATTTCGTGCTTTCTCCACCCGGAACCCTCGGAGGGGCTGTAGAAATCCCCCCTCCTCCGACCTTATGATGTCCTGCGACGTAGCATCCGTTACGAGTGGTCCGCCGCAAGCCGACACTCCCCATGGGCACTGGTCGCCCCTGGCCTGAAGGAAACACCACATGTCAGAACAACGTCCGGAGCGCTCCACCCCAGGCCGTAAGAATGGTGGACGCCCGACGCCCGGCGGCAACGGGATGAAGTTCGGCCGCGGGCTGCTCGGGTGGGTCCTGTTCATCGCGCTGGCGGTGATGCTGTTCGTCCTGCTCAACCAGGGCAACCGCGCTCAGCCGCAGATCGCTTACAGCGAGTTCGAAAGCCGGCTCCTGGTCGACAAGGTCGCCAGCGTCGAGATCGAGGGGATGAAGGCGATCGGCGAGTTCATCAATCAGGAGACGATCGACGCCGCCCAGGTGAAAAAGTTCTACATCGAGCTCCCCGCCGACTCCGGCTCCGCCGACGTCGTCATCACCCGCATCCTCGAGAACCGCAAGAACACCAAGGTCAACTTCCGCAACAACCAGAACCTGCTGCTTCAGGTCCTGCTCCCGCTCATCCCCTGGCTGCTGATCTTCGGTTTCATCTGGTTCTTCGTCTTCCGCCAGCTGCGCAACAGCGCTGGCGCGGGCGGCATGCTCGGGAACTTCGGGCGCAGCCGTCACAAGATCACCAGCAAGGAGCACACGAACGTCACCTTCGAGGACGTGGCCGGCATCGAGGAGGCCAAGGACGAGGTGATGGAGATCGTCGAGTTCCTCAAGAACCCGAAGAAGTTCCAGCGCCTCGGCGGGCGCATCCCGCGCGGCGTGCTCCTCGTCGGCGAGCCGGGCACCGGTAAGACCCTGCTCGCCAAAGCCATTGCCGGCGAAGCGGACGTGCCGTTCTTCTCGATCAGCGGCAGCGACTTCGTCGAGATGTTCGTCGGCGTCGGCGCATCCCGCGTCCGCGACCTGTTCAAACAGGCGAAGGACAACTCGCCGTGCATCATCTTCCTCGACGAAATCGACGCGGTCGGCCGGCGTCGCGGCTCGGGCTTCAGCTCGGGCGGCCACGACGAGCGCGAGCAGACGCTCAACGCCATCCTCGTCGAGATGGACGGCTTTGACACGAACGACCAGGTGATCGTGGTCGCCTCGACCAACCGCGTCGACGTCCTCGACCCCGCCCTCACGCGTCCGGGTCGCTTCGACCGGCAAGTGTACGTCCCGCTGCCCGATGTGAAGGGCCGCATGGACATCCTGAAGGTCCACGCCCGCAAGGTGAAGCTCGGGCCCAACGTCGACCTGCTGCGCCTGGCGCGGGCGACGCCCGGTTTCTCCGGCGCCGATCTCGCCGCCATCATCAACGAGGCGGCGCTGGGCGCGACGCTGGCGGGTAAAGAGTTCATCGAGATGGACGATCTCGAAGAGGCGCGCGACAAGGTCCGCTGGGGCCGGGCGCGCAAGAGCCGCGTGATCGACGAGAAGGAAAAGATCGCCACCGCCTACCACGAAGCCGGCCACGCCGTCGTCCAGTACCTGACGAAGGACGCCGACCCGATCCACAAGGTGACGATCATCCCGCGCGGCAACTTCGGCGGCGCGACGATGTCGCTGCCGGAGAAGGACCGCAACAACGTCTCGAAGAAGTGGTGCATCGCGACGATGAAGACCTGCTTCGGCGGGCGCATCGCCGAGGAGATGTTCTGCGGCGACGTGAACACCGGCGCGCTGGGCGACATCCGCCAGGCCACCGGCCTCGCCCGTCGCATGGTCCGCGACTGGGGCATGAACGACCGCCTCGGCTTCGTCTACTACGGCGAAGACGACAACAAAATGTCCATGTTCGACATGGGCGGCGCCCGCGAGTACTCCGAGCAGACGCAGCAGGCGATCGACGAAGAGGTCAAGAAGCTGATCGACGCCCTCTACGACGAAACCCGAGCCCTGCTCGAAGCCAACCGCGACAAGCTCGACGCGCTGGCCAAGGCGCTGATGCGCTACGAGACGCTCGACACGAGCGAAGTCGACCGCATCATGCGCGGCGAGCAGCTCACCAAGCCCACGGTCAGCGACCTGCTCGAAAAAGAATCCCGCCGCGAGAAGGCCGCCGCGGTCATCGCTCCGGGCGCGAGCGACGAAGAACCAGACGTGCGCCTGGGTGGCGGACCCGTTCCCTCACCCGGATAATCCGTTCGCGTCGCGCACGTTCACGACGTCACTCATTTAGCCGCCTCGCTTGCGAGGCGGTTTTCTTTGCGCCATCCGAAACCCTTCCCGTTTTTGCCCGCATCCGTACAATTCGCGCCCTTCACCCTCACATGGAGCAGGAAGAGAGATCATGACCCCGAACCACAACCCCTCGCGTCGATCCATCCTCAAGTCCGCCGCCGCCGGCGCTGTCGCCGCGGCCGCGGGGGCGCCGCTCATCATGACTTCGAAGACCAAAGCCCAGACCAAGGGCCGCATTTACGGCAAGGACGCGCACACCTACGAGGTGATCGACAACTGGGGCGGCGAGCGTCCCAAGCCGTGGGGCGACACCCACGCGGTGCAGGAGGCCGAGGACGGGCGGATCTTCATCTGCCACAACGGGCCCGAGTCCGTCCACGTCTTCGACGCGGATGGGAAGTTCATCACGTCGTGGGGCGAGATGCAGGGCAGCGGCCACGGCATGGACCTCCGCAAGGAGGGCAACGAAGAGTTCCTCTACTTCGCCCCGACCGGCCAGCACAAGGTCATCAAGACGAACCTCAAGGGCGAAAAAGTCTTCGAGCTCGGCTATCCCAAGGATGCGAAGAACGCCAAGGGCGAGCCGTGTTATCAAGACAAACAGTTGCCGGACGGGAAGGTGAAGCGCGCGGAAGAGTTCTACGTCCCCACGTTCATCGCCTTCGCCCCGGGTGACAACGGCGACTTCTACGTCACCGACGGCTACGGCTCGAACTACGTCCACCGCTACAACATCAAGGGCGAGTACCAGTCCACCTTCGGCGGCACCGGCAACGGCGAGGGCCAACTCGCCTGCCCGCACGGCATCTACTGCGACACGCGCGACGCCGCGAATCCGACGATCCTCGTCGCCGACCGCTCGAACCATCGCCTTCAGTGGTTCACGCTCGACGGGAAGTACATCAAGACCGTCACCGACGAGCTCCGTGATCCCTGTCACTTCGACATTCGCGGCACCGACGTTCTCATCCCCGACCTCAACGGCCGCGTGACGATCTTCGACAAGGACAACAAGCTGATCACGCACCTGGGCGACAACCCCGACGCCGCCAAGCGCCGCAAACACGGCGTGAAGAAGGAAGACCTCACCGCCGGCGACTTCTGCACCCCCCACGGCGCCTGCTGGGACAAGGCGGGCAACATCTACGTGACCGAGTGGCTCCCCTACGGCCGGGTGACGAAGCTGCGGCGCGTGTCGGCGTAGGCCGACGCGTGTTGCGGGTCGTATCGCCTCGCCCGCGTGCGCCGAACGTCATCCCGATGGGAGCCCAGGCGACCTGAGGGATCGCGGGATCGGGGGCGACTTTCGACCCCGAGATCCCTCGGGTCGTAAAACTCCCCTCGGGATGACGTGGTGCGCGATGATGTGGTACGTGCGCGATGATGGCGTACGTGTGCGATGACGTGCCCCGCGAGGCTCCGTCGGGCGAGATGACGTGGCGCGGGGTTCCGCTAGAATGTCCCCGAAGGAGTCTCCCGCCCGTGGCCAACGCCGACATCATCATCGCCGACGACAAGCTGCTGCCGCAGGCGGTGGAAGTGTACAACACGTGCTTTCGGCCGAAGCGCGAGGTGGACTTCTTCAAACGCCGGTTCATGGGGCGCTACAACGCGCTGACGCTGCTCGCGCGGATGGACGACAAGCCGGTCGGCTTCTGGATCGGCTTCGAGCTGAAGCCCGGCATGTTCTACCACTGGCTCGGCGCGGTCGTCTCCGACGTCCGCCGACACGGCATCGGCAGGCAGCTTCAGGAGGCCCAGCAGGCGTGGGCGAAGGACCACGGGTACGAGTACGTTCGCTGTGAGTGCATGAACCACCAGCGGGAGTTCATCCACTTCGCGGTGGCCCTGGGATACGACATCGTCGGCATCCGCTGGGATTCGACGCACGCCGACAACCTGGTGGTGTTCGAGAAGAACCTGCTGGAGTGACCGCACCCTAACCTAATTCGTCGAAGGTGGTTTCTCGTGGACCGAGCGGCTTTCGAGCATTGGCTGCGCGATCCCAAGCGTCGCCCCCTGATCATGGGCGTGCTGAACGTGACGCCGGACAGCTTCAGCGACGGCGGGCGCTTCGCGGGCCCTGACGCCGCCGTCGCGCACGCGCTGGAGATGGCGGCGGCGGGCGCGGACCTGATCGACGTGGGTGGCGAGTCGACCCGGCCGGGATCGCAACCCGTGCCGCCGGATGAGCAAATCGCCCGCGCCGTACCGGTGATCGAGCGTGTCGCACCGCGCGTCTCGGCAGTCGTTTCGATCGATACAACCCGCGCAGCCGTCGCATCGGCGGCGCTGGATGCGGGCGCGAACCTGGTCAACGACATCTCCGCCGGGCGCGACGATGAATTCATGCTTTCGACGGTAGCCCGGCGTAACACCCCCATCGTCCTCATGCACATGCAGGGCACGCCGGCGACGATGCAGCTCAAGCCCACCTACGATGACGTGACCCGCCAGACGATCGACTTCCTCCGGGATCGCATCCGCGCCGCCGAGATTGCGGGCATCGCGACCGAGCGGATCCTGATCGATCCCGGGATCGGCTTCGGCAAGACGGACGAGCACAACCTCGAACTCCTCCGCCGCCAGAACGAGTTGTCCACGCTCGGCAGGCCGGTTGTTATCGGCACCAGCCGCAAGGGGTTCATCGGGAAGATCACGAACGAACCCGACCCCGCGCGGCGTCTATTCGGCACGGCGGCGTCGGTCGCGTGGTCCGTCGCAAACGGCGCGGCGGTCGTGCGTGTCCATGACGTTGGAGCCATGAGCCAGGTCGTCCGCATGATCGAAGCGATCCGCTCCGGCTTTTCAGGCGATTTTTGACGCCAGCGTCGTTGGCTGCCCGCCCGATCTGTTTGTATAGTTTGCACTGAAACCGCCCGCGCGCGTCGCGAGTCACGTCGCGCATGGGCAACTGGACGGGCGCCGCGCACCTCGCGTCATGGACGATAACCTACTCAACTTCTCGAACTTCCTGCGCGCCGTCGAGAGCTACGCGTGGTGGGTCGTCGCCATCGAGCTGCTGCTCATCGGGCTCGTGGTCTACTGGGTCCTGCGCTTCCTCCGCGGGACGCGCGGCGCGCGCATGCTCAAGGGCATCGCGTTCGTCCTCATCTCGCTCTACCTGATGGTCCGCATCGTCGGCACGCAGTTCGGCCTCGATCGCATCGAGTTCCTCTACCGCCAGTTCCTTCTCTTCGCCGCCGCCGCGTGCGTGGTCGTGTTCCAGCCGGAACTCCGCCGCGCGCTGATGCGGCTGGGCGAGACGCGCCTGTTTCGCGGCTGGTCGACCCAGATCGACGAGGAGATCGAAGCGCTGGTCGAGGCGGCGACGTTCCTGTCGCGCCGCAAGATCGGCGCGCTGGTCGCAATCGAGCGCGAGGTCGGCCTCGGTGGTATCGCCGAGAACGGGACGCGGATCAACGCGGACCTGACGGCGCAGCTCCTGGAAAGCCTGTTCTGGCCGAACTCGCCGCTGCACGATTTGGGCGTGGTTATTCGCCAGGGCCGCATCGACTACGCCGGCGTGCAGTTCCCGCTCGCCGAGAGCGGTGAGCTGGAGCGCGAGTTGGGCAGCCGCCATCGCGCGGCGGTTGGACTGAGCCAGGAGAGCGATGCCGTCGTATTGGTCGTATCGGAAGAGACCGGCGACGTGAGCATCGCCGAGCGCGGGCAGTTGATCCGCAAGCTGACGCCCGAAGGACTGCGCGGATTGCTCGCCGAACTGCTTGGCCGGGCAGATAGCGCAAGCGTCCGTAAAGCCGCGGCCTGACCCGCGCCGCCGCGGCGTGAACGTGAAGCGGGTATTCCCTGGGGACCAAGAAGCACCGATGTCCGAGTCGTCCAACATCCCGCCCAAGGCCCCGTCGACGATCGACTACGCGTCGCCTCGATCGTCATGGCGCGACCACTTCGCCTCCGAACGGCGGTGGCTCGGCGATACGTTCTCGCGCGAGAGGATCGTCGACGCGCTCAAGCAGCTCGCATGGGTCGTGCCGCTGACGATCCTCATCTGGGTCTACGCCGAGCGCGAACAGATCGAGACGCGGCGGAACGAGACGATCCCGTTCAAGCTCGTCAGCGTCGATCCGAACAAGACGGTCGCCCTGGCGCCGCGGCAGGACAGCAACGTCGTGGTGGAATTGCAGGGCCCCCGCGCACGCGTCCAGAGCGTGCTCCAGGGATTGCGCAGCGGCGAGGCATTGCAGGGCCTTCGGCTCGAAGTGGACCGAAACCTCTCGCCCGGCGAACACGTCGTCCCGACGGCCGCCCTGGTGGCGAACAACCCCGCGTTCACGCAGAACGGCATCACGGTGACGCGCTGCCAGCCCGAGCGGTTGAACGTCGTCGTCGACGCCCTGGTCGAGCGCGAGGCGCGCGTCATGCCGCCTCCGGGCGTCACGGCGCTCGACCCGACGACCCGGTTCGATCCCGCAACGGTCAAGGTGCGCGGCCCCGCGACCGTCCTGGATCGCGCCCGCCTCGAGGGCGGCGTGCTGCCGGTGTACGTGCGCATCCCCGATGAGCTGCTCCGCACGCCCGGCGAGAAAGAGCCGCGAAAGCTCTCGCTGGAGCTGCCCCCCGCGCTGAACGAGGACGACCGCGTCACGCTGGTGGGGCGGACCGACGTCGACGCCACGCTCAACGTCCGCTCCTCCGATGAATCCTGGGAAATGCAGGCGATGACGATCACCGTCGATCAGCCCAAGCTGGTGGCCGAGCGATTCACGGTGGACTACAACCCGTCGCTGCCGGTCGTCACGCTGATCGGCCCGAAGGACATCATCGACAGCATGCGGACGAACCCCAATTTCGAGCCCAAGCCGTACGCGCAGTTGAAGATCTCCGGCGGCGACGTGGGCGGCACGGTCCGCCGCAAGCTCCGCTTCGTCGACCTGCCCCCGGGCGTCCGCGTGAGCGACAAGGACATGGAACGCGAGGTCAGCTTCACGCTCAAGCCGAAATCGGATGCAGATCAATAGAGCGGCCCGCAGTCGCCGTGAGCGGCACAACCGCCCCCTGTCCGAACCTTCCCCACGACCCTAGAATCGACCTCATGGACGACGTGACTGGATATGTCGAGCGCCTGGGCCGCGACGCACGTCGCGCGGCGGGCGAGCTCGTCGCGCTCGACGGCGCCGCGAAGGTCGCCGCGCTAAAGAGAATTGCCGCCGCCATGCGCGCGAAGCAAAGCGAGTTGCTCGACGCGAACGCAAAGGACGTCGGCGCCGCCGAGGCCGCGGGGGTCGATGCGCCGCTCGTCCATCGGCTCCGCCTCGACGCGAAGAAGATCGCCGCGATGGCGGACGGGGTGGAGCAGATTGCGGCCCAGATCGATCCCGTCGGCCAGGTGATCGAGGGCTACGTTCGCCCCAACGGCCTGCGCATCGAGAAACGCCGCGTGCCGCTCGGCGTGGTCCTGTTCTTCTACGAGTCCCGCCCCAACGTCACGAGCGACGCCGCGGCCCTGTGCCTCAAGAGCGGAAACGCGGTGATCCTGCGCGGCGGGAAGGAAGCGTTTCACTCGAATCGCGCGATCGTCTCGATCATCTCACAAGCCCTTGGCGAGGGCGGTTTACCGCCCGGGTCCGTCCAACTTGTCGAATCAACGGATCGCGCGCTCGTCCCCCACCTGCTGAAACTCGACAAGTACATCGACGTCGTCATCCCGCGCGGCGGGAAGAGCCTCATCACCGCCGTGGTGAAGGACGCGACGATGCCCGTGCTGAAGCACTTCGACGGCAACTGTCACCTCTACGTCGACAGCGCGGTGCAGGGCATGGAGCAGCAGGTGCGCGACGTGTGCGTCAACGCGAAGACCAGCTACCCCGGCGGCGCGGTGTGCAACGCGGTGGAGCATTTGCTGTTTCACAGGGACGCGACGGCGCTGATTCCCACCGTGTGCGCGGACCTCGCGGCGAAGGGCGTGGAGGTGCGCGGGGATGAGCGGACGCGGAGGGAATACCCAGCCGCTAAAGCGGCCTCGCCAGAGGATTGGGATATCGAGTATCTCAACTTCATCGTGGGTGTGAAGGTCGTCGACTCGATCGATGAGGCGATCGAGCACATCAACGCGCACGGGAGCCATCACACCGACGGCATCCTCAGCACGTCGGCCCGCAATATCGACCGGTTCGTGAAGCGGGTCGACTCGGCGAGCGTCATGGTCAACGCATCCACGCGCTTCGCCGACGGCGGGGAGTACGGGCTGGGGGCGGAGATCGGCATCAGCACCGACAAGCTCCACGCACGGGGGCCAATGGGGGCGGGCGACCTGACGACGTACAAGTGGGTCGTCACCGGCGACGGGCATGTGCGGTAGGTTACACGGCGAGCACGCGCGCGAAACGGAGCACCCCGCTGCAATAATCCGGGATTTTGTCGCGGCGATGACCTATCGCCTATCGCTTTGGCGCGGGTATAGTGACGCGCGGTTGGTTCGTCGAACGAGGCGGGTACGAGACTGTTTCACGTCCGCACACATCTCATTTCGCCCCTCCACCTTTTGGGCCGAAACGTCGGCCTCTTTCATCATGTGACCCGGAAAGCCAAACGCAGGGTCCAGTGCCCCCATTCGCGATAGGAGCGATCAGATGGGCAAGAAATTGTACGTGGGTAACCTGAGCTACGACGTCACGAGCTCGGACCTGGAGCAGATGTTCGCGGCGCACGGCAGCGTGCAGAGCGCGGAAGTGATCCAGGACCGGATGACCGGCCGCAGCAAGGGTTTCGGGTTCGTCGAGATGGCCTCG
>JBAUGM010000842.1:0-1678 GCA_049679725.1 Tepidisphaeraceae bacterium | reverse complement strand
GTCGCTGCCCGCGCCGCCGAGGACGGTGTCGTCGCCGTCGTTGGCGACGATGGTGTCGAGCCCCTCGCCGCCCTCGATCGAGTCGCCGCCCTGGCAGGTGCCGATCCGGTCGTTCCCGAGGCCGCCGAGGACGGTGACGGGGAGCCCGGCGAGGTTCGTCGCGTCGACGACGTCGTTGCCGCCGAGGCATTCGATGCGCGTGGAGTCGAACGTGCTGACGGCGATGATCTGCTCGACGCCGTTGATCGTGACGGAGAGGTTTGGCGCCGCTTCGGCGCGCGTCATGACGATCTCGTCGACGCCTTCGGTGCCGGTGACGATCAGCACGCGGTCGACGACCTGCGCCGCGAAGTGGCGACGGCGTTCGAGCGACTCGACCGATTGACGGATGGTTGCGGGGGGCGGCGTGGACATCTCCTGCTCCGTTGGGGGAAGACATGACCCATTCGTAGCTTATCGGACGTAGCGCGCTCGACCAGCCACTTTTTCAGGGCAAGAGGATTGAACCACCAAGTCACTAAGAAACGATCTCAAAAGAACGATGGGAGCCGCGGATGAACGCAGATGAACGCAGATGAGTGAATTCGGGGGCTTTTCTGATCTGCGTTCATCCGCGTTCATCTGCGGCTCCTTCTCAAGAGAACCGCTTGGTGCTCTTCGTGTCCTGGTGGTTCATTCTCCGCTTGCGGTTTCGCGATGAGTGGCGCGGCGAAACCGCAAGCGGCATCGAGTACATTCCTCCGGACGCCGTGGATCCCACCAATGAAACTTCGAATGCCTCGACGTCCGCGCCCCCGCGCTGCCCGGTCTGCGCTTCGCAGCGCTGGACGGTCGCGCTGGGCGGCGTGCTCGACTACATCAGCGGCGAGCGGTTTGACGTCCTCCGCTGTGACGAGTGCGGCCTGGGCGCGACGTGTCCCGCGCCGCCGGAGGATCGCCTCGCCGGTTACTACCCGCCGCGCTACCGCACCGAGCGGCAACGGTTCACCGCGTCGATGCGCACGCGGCTGCGCGCGCGGGCGCTGGAATCACGCTTCAAGCGAGGCTTCCGCGGCCGGTTGCTCGACTACGGCTGCGGCGACGGCACCTTCGCGCTGGCGATGAAGGCGCGGGGCTGGGACGTGGCCGTCACGGAACTCGACCAGGCGACGCTCGACCGTATGCGGCTCGCCGGTCTCGACGCGTACCGCGCCGACGCGGTGACGCGCACGGACCTCGATCGTCAATTCGACGCGATCACGAGTTGGCACGTGCAGGAGCACGTCGCGCGGCCGGAGGAGGTCGTGCGGTGGGTCAAACGTGCGCTCGTGCCGGGCGGCGTGTTTCAAGTGACGGTCCCGAACTTCGCGAGCTGGCAATCGCGCCTGACCGGCGCAGCGTGGCTGCACCTGGATGTCCCGCGGCACCTGTACCACTTCACGCCGTCCACCGCCGCGCGACTGCTGACCGACAACGGCTTCGCGATCGAGAAGCAAACCCGCTTCGCGCTGGAGTACGACTGGTTCGGCGTGGCCCAGAGCATCCTGAACAAGGTGTGCGACCGCCCGAACGTCTGGTTCGAGCGGCTGACGTCGCCCGGCCACGTTCACCCCGCGAGTCGGCGCGACGTGATTGCGTCGAACCTGCTCGGGCCACCGATCAGCGCGATGTCGCTGCCCATGTGCCTCGCGGATTGGAT
>JBAUGM010000841.1:0-2617 GCA_049679725.1 Tepidisphaeraceae bacterium | reverse complement strand
GAACTTCGATGGCCGCCCCGATGGTCGCGCCCGTCCAACGCGAAAGCTCCGGATCCGGTTCGATGTACGGCGGCTCTTCGTCCTCGTAGGGCATAGTTGTCTTTCTCCTCTTACCTCTGCTTCTCTGTGTCTCTGCGTTCGCATTTGATCCATCACCATCCCACGTAATCCGGCGCCGACCCCGGCGGGACCAGCGCATCGATCCGCTTGGTCGTCTCCTCGTCCAGCTTCAGCTCCAGCGCCGCGATCGCCTCGTCCAGGTGCTCGACGGTCCGCGGGCCGACGATCACGCTGGCGACGTGAGGCTGGTGGTAGAGGAACGCGTACCCGAGGCGCGGCAGCGTCGTGCCCATCTCCTCCGCCAGCTTCGTGAGCTGCTCGATGAGATCGATGTTCTTGTCCAGCGCTAGGCGGAACGCTTCACTCTTGTTGCGCGGCGTGTCCTCGATCGGCTTGCCCTTGCGATACAGGCCGCTCAGCCGGCCGGCGTTCAGCGGGCTCCAGGGGAGCATCCGCACGCCGAACTTCATGCAGAACGGCGCCAGCTCGTTCTCCACGTGGCGGTTCGTGATCGAGTACGGGCACTGCTCGCTCACCGGCACGGGGACGAGCATGCGCTCGGCCAGCAGCGTGGCCTCGGTCAGGTGCCAGGCTTTGAAGTTGCTCGTGCCCCAGTAGATCACCTTCCCCGCGCGCACCAGGTCGTCCATCGCGCGCAGCGTCTCCTCGATGCGCACACCGTCCCAGTGGTGACACTGGTACAGGTCGATCGCATCGATCTGGAGGCGGCGGAGTGAGTCGTCGCACGCCTTCATGATGTGCCGGCGCGACAGGCCGCGGTCGTT
This sequence comes from Tepidisphaeraceae bacterium, assembly GCA_049679725.1. Taxonomy (GTDB): domain Bacteria; phylum Planctomycetota; class Phycisphaerae; order Tepidisphaerales; family Tepidisphaeraceae; genus DASYWJ01. The sequence goes on along the minus strand of JBAUGM010000841.1, from coordinate 1,772 downwards.
CACGTTCTCGCTCATCTTGCCGTAGACCTTCGTCGCGATGACCAGCCCCTCGCGCCGCGACGATCCACCCTCCGCGAGCCATCGGCCTAACACCTGCTCGCTCACGGACTTCTGGTAGACGTCGGCGGTGTCGAAGAAGTTGATGCCCTTTTCTACCGCGTGCTCCATGATCGCGTGGCTGGCGGATTCATCCGCGCTTCCCCCGAAGTTCATATTGCCCAGACAGATCGGCGAGACCTTCACGCCCGCCCGGCCGAGATCGCGGTAGTCCATGACGATGCTCCTGTTGTGAAAAGAATTTTCCGGATGGTGCTCCTATCGGCAACGTTTATATATTGATTCGGGGCCCGGCACGTCCCACTTCCCCGCCGGGCGGACATTGCGCACTTGGTAGCGCGCGAGAGAGACGGACGCAACGACTTGGCAACCGAATACCCGCAACGGGAGGTCAGATGAAGCGGAGCCGCGCCTTCACACTGGTCGAACTGCTCGTCGTCATCGGGATCATCGCGATCTTGATTTCCCTTCTCCTGCCGGCGCTGAACGGCGCGCGGAAACAGGCGGATCGGGCGAAGTGCCTGGCGTCGCTGCAACAGATGGGTCAAGCGTACGCCATGTACGCGAACGAGTACAAAGGTTGTTGGCCGATGCAGCGTCAACAGTACGACGTGGTCCCCGGGCCCGCGAAGGAAAAGCGTTGGTATGACTTCATCTCCAAGTACGTGCTTGGACCGGGAAAAGAGCTAAATCAGAGCGGGCGCAGCCTCCCCACGGAGTTGACGATCGGCTCCCCTGAAATTCGCGAGGGGAACAATATCATCTGGGGCTGCCCGAGTTGGAAGCGGTACAACGGCTCCCTTTTTGCCAGCGTTCACCCGGGCTATTCGCAGAATTACTACCCGTTCGCGCCGAACGACGCGGACCCGACGAGCAGCTACTTGATTCAGGTTAAGAAGATGGCATACATGAACCAAGAAGGCTGGAGGAAAAAGAACAATCTTCCCGGATGGGGACCCGCCGCGATCGACGGTGAATTCTTTAAACAGACGCAGTGGAGCCGGCCAGCCGAGCGCTGCCTGCTTGTCGATAACAACCACCCGAATCTAAACATCTCGACTGCCCGTATCATCAACTGGCCCTTTCAGCCTGAGGGAACGCTGGAGCCGTGGCAGCCCGAGCCGAACGTCGGCGCGTGGTCGCTTGACTTCAATCGCCACGGCAAGCGCAACACGAACAACCAGCCGAACGACCCGTCGATGAACATGCTCTTCTGCGACGGCCACGCCGCGTTCGTGAGCTGCCGGGAGGCGTACCGGGCGATACGGTTTCGATAGGAGCGTCTCACCGCGCCATGGGCAAGTCCCTGCCCTCTGTCGTCCTGAGAGCGCGTACGAGAAGTTGAGAAGCATCCTCCCTCTTCCCGGTACTCCGGGGAGAGGGCGGGGGAGAGGGGCAGGGTGCGCGCGACGCCGGGCACCGTTGGACGCGCGCCGATCCGCGCCAATCCCGGAGTGGGCGGGTCTTCGATGTACCGCGCCGCGCGCCCCTCACCCCAACCCTCTCCCCGGCGTACCGGGGAGAGGGAGTGTCGAGCGCTTTGTCATCCTGAGGTACCCCGAAGGATCTAAATAGCCGGCCACGATTCTCGACCGTCGCGACCATCCCGTGTCATGCTGAGGTACTCCGAAGCATCTGGCTTCGCCGACGGATCGGCCAGATCCTTCGGAGCACCTCAGGGTGACAGGGCAGCGGATGCGCGCACGATTCAATCC
>JBAUGM010000840.1:0-3434 GCA_049679725.1 Tepidisphaeraceae bacterium | reverse complement strand
CCAGACGGGTGCGGATAGTGTTTTTCGCGTCCTAATGCCCTTTTGAGAGGAACGACACCCATGCAAGAGTACGACACGCTGAAGCGTCTGGTGCAGGAAGCGGATGAAGACGTCGCCAAGGCGATCGGCGGGAACAAGGCCGCCGGCACGCGCGTCCGCAAGAAGATGCAGGAGATCAAGGCCGCCGCCCAGGAAGTGCGTAAGAAGGTCCTGGAAGGCCGGGAAGGCGAAACCGGCGCCCCCGCTCCGCAGCAGTAAGACGATCCAAGCGAAGGCAAAAGGAAAAAGGCAAAAGGAAGAAGGGCCGAAAAGCCCTCGGTTCCTCCCGCCTTTTTCCTTTTGCCTTTTACCTCTTTCCTTCTCTTTGGCCCTATGCCCCCACAATTCCTCTTCGACCTGTCCGGCATCGACCTCAACCGCCTTCAATTTGACCAGGAAGCGGTTCGCCAGCGCAACCCCCAGCGGGGAGACATGGAGCAACTCAACGGCATCGTCTTCGCTGCCCCGGAGAGGGGGCAAGTCATCGGGTTGAAGGTGACGCACGAGAAGGAATTCTGGGTCCCGGGCCACATCCCCGGCCGCCCGCTGCTTCCCGGCGTGCTCATGATCGAGGCCGCCGCCCAGGTCGCGTCCTTCTACACCCGCGAATTCGTCGGCTGGAAGGGTTTCATCGGGTTCGGCGGGGTCGAGGACTGCAAGTTCCGCATGCAGGTGCCCCCGGGAAAGCGCATGTACATCCTCGCGCAGAAAATCTGGGAGCGCCACAAGCGCATCCTCTGCAAGACGCAGGGGGTGGTCGACGGGCAGCTCGCGTTCGAGGCGTCGATCGTGGGCTCCGAGTTTTAAGTGCCTGGCCGGCTCGACTCACCCGGCTCGACTCACACCGTGCACACGCGCGCCGCTTGGGCGAGTGACGCCGCGTGGTCCGGCGCGGCGGGCACGAACTCCTGCGCGACATAACCCTTGAATCCCGTTTCCGCGATCGCACGCATGATGGCGGGGTAGTGCAGCTCCTGGTTTTCGTCCAGCTCGTGCCGGCCCGGGACGCCGGCGGTGTGGTAGTGGCCGAGGTAATCCTTGTTGGCGCGGATGGTGGCGATGACGTCGCCTTCCATCATCTGCATGTGGTAGATGTCGTACAGCAGCTTGAAACGATCCGAAGAGACCGCCTTGCACAGGTTCACGCCCCACGCGGTGTGGTCGCACATGTAGTCCTTGTGCTGCTTGCTGTTCAGCAGTTCCATGCAGATCGTCACCTTCTTCTGCTCGGCATGGCCGACGATCTGCTTCAGCGCTTCGGCGCAGTTCTTCAGCCCCTCGTCATCGGGCATGCCGGCGCGGTTGCCGGAGAAGCAGATGACGTTGGGAAAGCCGGCGTCGGCCGTCGCGTCGATCGCGGTGCGGATCTTGCCCAGGCACTCGTCCCAGTTCTCCTTGCGGTTGAGCCCCTTTTCGATGCCGTGGCTCGGCGTCATGGTGCCGATCAGGTTGTGCTTCTTGAGCGTCGCGAACGCATCGGGGCCGACGAGGTCGATGCCTTTCAGGCCGATCTTGCTGCTGACCTGCGCAAGCTCTTCGACCGACATCTTCTTGAAGCACCAATGGCAGACCGATTGCTGCAACCGGCCGGCGCGGACGGCGTCGGGGTCGACGGCGGGGGTGTTCTGTGCCAAGGCCGAAGCGCCTCCCAGCGTCAGGGCCGCCGCGCCACCGGCGGCGGAGGCGATGAGGTTGCGGCGGGAAAGTGGTTGTGCGTTGTTCATGTGCTACCTCTCCGGGTCTTGGACGACCTTGGCACGTCATCCTGAGGTACTCCGAAGGATCTAGCGACGAGCGAGACGGCCCGTCATCCTGGGCCAGATCCTTCGGAGTACCTCAGGATGACAGGCGCGCCGCTCGTGCCTGATGGCGCGCTCAGTCCCAGCGAACCTCTTACACCAACTGCTCTTTGCCCGGGATCGCCACTGGCGGGACGGGCATCGGGCCCATGGCGAAGTTGGTCGGCACGAGGTCGAGCTTCGAGTTCAGCGCGTCTTCCCACTTCACGAGCTTGCCGGTGTACGCGCTCATGCGGCCCATGATGGCGGTGAGCGTACTGTGGGCGATCTGCTCGCACTCGTTCAGCGGGTTGCCGGCGCGGATGCTGTTGACCAGGTCCACGTGCTCCTGCTGGTAGGGGCCCATCGCGCCCTCGGACTTGCGGAAGCGGAACTCGCTGGCGCCCTTGATCGAGCCGGACGGGTCGCTCGTGCCCTTCGTGCCGACCGCCCATTCGCCGACGCGCGTGTCGGTGCCGTCCTGCTGGCGGCTCATGCTGACGACGCGGGCGCCGTTCTCGTAGACGTACTCGATCGCGAAGTGGTCGAAGATGTGACCGTACGCGGGGTCGGTGCGCGCCTGCCGTCCGCCCATGCCGTAGGCGGAGACGGGGTGACCCTTCATGATCCAGTTCATGACGTCGATGTTGTGCACGTGCTGCTCGACGATGTGGTCGCCGCTGAGCCACGTGAAGTAGAGCCAGTTGCGGAGCTGCCACTCCATGTCGGACCAGGCGGACTGGCGCGGGTGCATCCACAGGCTGCCCTGGTTCCAATAGACGTTGCCCCCGACGACCTCGCCGATCGCGCCGTCGTGGATGCGCTTGATGGTCTCGATGTAACCGGTCTGGTGGCGGCGCTGCGTGCCGGTGACGAAGGCGAGCTTCTTCTCCTTGAGCTTCTGAGCCGATTCGAGGACCGAGCGCACGCCGGCGGGGTCAACGGCGACGGGCTTCTCGGCGAAGATGTGCTTGCCTGCGTCGACGGCGGCCGCGATGTGCATCGGGCGGAAGGCCGGGGGCGTGGCGAGGATGACCAGGTCGACATCGCTGGCGATGACTTTCTGGTACGCGTCGAAGCCGACGAAGCAGTGATCGTCCTTCACATCGAACTTGTCGGGGCCGAGCCCGGCGAGCTGTTCCTTCGCCTTGGAAACCCGCTCCTGGAAGACGTCGCCGAGCGCGACGATCTGCACGTTCTCGTTTGGCCCGGCGGAGTCCTTGGCGGCGCCCGTGCCGCGCCCGCCGCAGCCGATCAGGCCGACGCGGATCTTCGTCGAGCCTTGCGCGTGGGCGAAGTTGGTACCCAGCGCCCCGGTCGCCGCCAGCGCCGATGCCGCGGCCGTTGCCTTGAGCAGGGTCCGCCGGGAAAGGGAATCGCCACCGTTCGCCGCCGCTTGCTTGCTCGTGCCGCCGTGCATGTGGGTCCTCTCAATGAGTGTTGAAATGGGTGCTCAAGACGCGAGGATCGCCCGCAACCGCGCCGGCGGCCTCCGCAGGATCAATAGTCTACGGACCGCCTTTCGTTGCCGCCAGCGGATTGTTGTGACGTGAGAAGGTGGAGAAGTGCCCCCCACGGCGGTCCAGAGCGCCAGCGCCGGGCCGCGCCGTTGGGGGC
>JBAUGM010000839.1:0-3932 GCA_049679725.1 Tepidisphaeraceae bacterium | reverse complement strand
TCGATTCTCCACTCGCCCCTCGCCCCTCACCCCTCGCCCCTTCCGGCTCGACGTACCCCGGCTTCGGCACGTACTTGATCCGCCCGCCCACGAGAATCCCCACCTTGCCCGGCGGAGTAGTTGCCTCACATATAGATGGATCGGCATTCGGGGCAGGATTTCAACATCGCCGCGGCAGGGTGAGGCCGGCGCGGTCGTGTGCACAGAACGTCGCGCGGAAGCGACGCCGCGATTCGTGTGAATTCGTCTTCATTCGTTCTCCACTTCGGCGTTGGATGTTCGATGTTGGGTGTTCGGTGTTCAATTCAGGATCGGAACATCGAACATCCAACACCGAACACCGAACATCCCGACTTCCCGTATAATGCTCCCCGGTCCACAGCCACACCCAGGAGCTCGCCATGACGCAGACGCTCAATCCTCCCGCGGCCGGCGAAAGATCCGTCGAGCAGGTCCCGCTGCTCGTGGGCGGGAAGTGGATCACCTCCGCCTCGCCGCGCGGCGGGGACGTGTACAACCCGTCTACGGGTGAGGTGATCGCGCGCGTGCCGTTCTGCTCGGCGGATGAAGTGAATCGCGTGATCGAGATCGCGCACGCGGCGCTGGGGGCGTGGGCGAACAAGCCGGTGGTCGAGCGCTGCCGGTTCCTGTTCAAGTTCCGCGAGGCTCTAGTGCAGCACGCGGAGGAGATCGCGCGATGCGTCACCCGCGAGCACGGCAAGACGCTGGCGGAGAGCCGCGCATCGGTGCAGCGCGGGATGGAGGTCGTCGAGTTCGCCTGCGGCGTGCCGTCGCTGATCATGGGGCAATCGATCCAGAACATCGCGCGCGAGGTGGACTGCGAGACGATCCGCCATCCGGTGGGCGTGTGCGCGGGGATTACGCCGTTCAATTTTCCGGCGATGGTGCCGCTGTGGATGTACCCGATCGCCATCGCGTGCGGGAACACGTTTGTCCTGAAGCCCAGCGAGAAGGTGCCGCTCAGCGCGGTGATGATCGGGAAGCTGCTCCAGGAGACGGGGCTGCCCGAGGGGGTGTTCAACATCGTGCACGGGGACAAGGAAGCCGTGGATGCGCTGCTGCATCACCCGCTGGTCAAGGCCATCAGCTTCGTCGGCTCGACGAACGTGGCGAAGTACGTGTATGAGGAAGGGACGAAGAACCACAAGCGCGTGCAGGCCGCGGGGGGGGCGAAGAACCATCTGATCATCATGCCGGATGCGGACCTGGATCAGGCGGTGAGCGCGCTGCAATCCTCGGCGTTCGGCTGCGCGGGCGAGCGCTGCATGGCGGGGTCGATCGCCGTGGGCGTGGGGGATGTGGCCTCGCGCCTCGTCGACAATCTCGTCGCCAAGGCCGGAAAGATGAAAGTCGGTCGCACGGATGAAGGCGCGGACGTGGACATGGGCCCGGTCATCTCGCGCGAGCATCTCAATCGCGTCGCGGGATACCTCGACATCGCGAAGGGCGAGGGTGCGACGGTGCCCCTCGACGGCCGACGGGAGCCCAGCGGCTCCGCCGCGGGTTCTTCGGGGTTCTTCCTGGGACCTTCCGTCATCGACAACGTGCGGCAGGACATGCGCGTCGCCAGGGAAGAGATCTTCGGTCCCGTTCTCTCCGTCATCCGCGCGACAAACCTCGACGAAGCCCTCGCGATCGGCCGCAACTGCGCTTACGGCAACGGCGCGAGCATCTTCACGCGCGACGGCTACGCCGCCCGGCAGTTCAAGCACCACTTCAACGCCGGCATGATCGGCGTGAACATCGGCGTTCCGGCGCCGATGGCGTGGTTCCCGTTCACCGGGTGGAACAAGAGCTTCTTCGGCGACCTGCACATCCAGGGGACCGAATCGATCCAGTTCTACACGCAGCAGAAGATGACCATGACCCGCTGGTTCGAGGGGGCGCACGAATCGCACCACGATCCGGTGTGGAAGCAGAAGTAGGAAATCCTGACGAGAGACGAGAGAGCAGAGAACAAGCGTGCGCCGCGTCCGCTCTCTCATCTCTCTTCTCTCTCGTCGGTCAGCCCACTTCGAGTAACATGGTCGACAGAGCCATACGCGGGCGAGATCGCCCGTGCCACACACAGTAGAAGGAGAATCGCATGCGGAAGGTTGAGCTTCGTCGGGCCGTTCGGGTGTTCGCGGTCGGGTTGCTGACGACGACGGCGGCGCTGTCGCTGGCGTCGATCACGGGCGGGTGCGCGCCCAAGTCGGAGGTCGTGCCGTCCGCCGGCCTGCGCGCGCCGACGTCGGCTGAGCAGGTCAAGATCTACGAGAAGGCGCCGCGCAAGTACGAACAGCTCGGCGTGATCGTGCAGGAAGTGAGCCCCGACAATCGCTGGGACGAGCGCGGCGACGCGACCAGGGGGTTCGATCAGCTCAAGGCCAAAGCGGCCGCCAAGGGCGCGAACGGGTTGCTGCTGGTCGATCCCGATGCGACCGAGAAGCACAGCGTGCTGGCGGGGTACAAGGGCGATTACTACACCGTCCCCATCCGCCTCAGCGAACCCCGCGCCGGCGTGGCGCAGGCGATCTTCGTGATCGAGGAGAAGTAGCGCCTCTTGCCCCTTCTCCCGGCCCGCGTTGAGCGCAGTCGAAATGTACGCCGGGAGAAGGTTAGGATGAGGGTGATTTCGAGTGTGAACGATGCCCAACGTCCGAAATCACCCTCGCCCTGCCCTCTCCCGGAGTACCGAGCGAGGGAGAGTGCTCATTGAAATGTCACGGTGATGTCGTGCGCTGCGCCGGCGCCGCCCAGCGCCTGGCGGCGATGCGGTAGAGCAGCAGCGACAGCGGGATGCCGACGAGCGCCACGATGATCAGGATCAGCCCCAGCCGGAACGCGAGTCGGAGCGTGCGCTGCGTCGCCTGTTCGGTCGTCGTGATCGTCTGACCCGTCGCGGTGTTGATCGAGAGGCCCGCCTGGTCGGCGCGCTCGACGACGCCCTTCACGTCCGCCACGAGCTGGCGCAGGCGGCCCTCCTGGGCATCGAGGTCGCGCGCAACGGCCTCGCGCTGCGCCGTCACGCCCGCCATCACCTGATCGATCGCCGCCTTGCTCTGCGCGGCGACGACGACGTCGACCTGCTCGATGGCGGCCTTGCGCTCGACGGCAAGGTCGTCCGGCACCTTCACGATCGCATCGGCGGTGCGCGTGACGGCGTCGGCGGTCTCCTTCGTCGCGTCGGCGACGCGCGCGGCGGCTTCGGCGAACTGCTTCGTTGAGTCCGCGAACCGCGCCGTGCTCTCCACGAACGCCACGATCTGCGGCCCGCTCGTCGCCCGCTGCGTGATGAAGTCCAACTGCCAGCTCAGCACGATCGGCATCCGGTTGACGAGGAAGACGATCCGCTCCGTCAGCGCCCGGTAATCGCGCAGCTCGCGCGTCACCGGGTCGAGGTTGGCCAGCGGGTCGATGTACAGCAGCCCGAACACGTTTCCCGGCATCTTCACGTGCGGCGAGCCGGCGCCGACGTTCATGGACGTCGCGAAATCGGTGAAGCGGATGTGGCTGACGTAGTACTGCGCGGGGTTGTCGCGCCGCCACTGGTCGATGATGACGCGGAGCTGATCCAGCTGCGCGGATGAGAGCGACTTGCCCCCGATCGCCCAGACGTCCGTCTCGCCGCGGCGGAAGGCTTCCAGGACGGGGGCGCCCTCCTCGTGGAGCAGGTTGGGGATCCAGTGCTCCTCGACCGCGTGGCGCTTCAGCGTCGCGAAGACCAACATGTCGAGCAGCGCGACGTAGTCGTTGGAGCCGGTTGCGTTCGTGAACGAGGCGATGGCGGAGGAGATGCGCTGCTGGAGCGCCCATTCGATGACCTCGGGGCGCGTCGTCTTCTTGACCAGCTCGTCCATCGCCTGGGCGCAGACGGTCGTGTACGTATCCGCCGCCGCCATCGCCTGGGCGCGGACGGCGGCGGGGTC
>JBAUGM010000838.1:0-1627 GCA_049679725.1 Tepidisphaeraceae bacterium | reverse complement strand
TGCCTCGGCGGCGCGCCCGCGCCCCAAGCCGAAGCGCGGCGAAGAGGGAATTCTCTCCGCCCGCGACCTGGCAACCGCGTTCCAACTCGACTTCAAGCCCCCGACCGACGAGCGCCCGCGCAGCATCAAGTCGATCGTGCTGGTCGTGCTCCTGCTCGCCGTCAGCGCCGGCGCTGCCGTGCTGATCCTCAACCCGCGTTACCGCGAGAGCGCTCACATCTGGTTGAGCGGAAAGACGTCCGCGCTGCGCGACGTCATCACGGGCCGGACGGACACGCCGGTGAAAGTTTCGGCGACGCCGCGCGTCGACGCGAGCCCCGGCAAGCCCGCCGTCGGCGTTCCCGCGACGCAGCCATCCGGGTTCGTGAACGTCCCGCCGGAGCATTCGACTTCGACGCCGTGGCCGACCGGGCAGCCCGCCGTCGCCAAGCCCGCGCCCGAGGCGAAGCCGGCCGTCCCCGCGCCGCAGGTCACGATCGCGCCGGTCCCGACGACGACGACCAAGTCGGAATCGACGACGGCGAAGGCGCCGCCTGCGAAGGGCACGCCCGTTGCAAAGGTTTCGGCCGCCCCGATCGACGCCGCGACGGCGTCGAGCCAGGCGATCGCGCTGTGGCGGCAGGCGCTCGACGCCGAGGCCCGCCGCGATTACGCCCAAGCCGTCGAGCACTACGAGCAGATCAAGAAGCTCCCCAAAAGCGCCTGGCCCGCCGGGTTGGAAATCAACCTCGCCCTAGCGAAGAAGCGCGTGAAGTAGCACTCTTCAAGCGGCCAGTGGCACGGGCATCTTGCCCGTGGTGTGTGCGTGCGTACACGCATCCATGGGCGGGACGCCCATGCCACTGTCCTCCGGTACGATAGCCGTCCGTGTCCGACGCATCGCTCCAATCCACCATCGCCACCATCCCCCCCGGCCCCTGGGCCGTCGGCGTGAGCGGCGGCGCGGATAGCGTGGGGCTGCTGTCATTGCTGCGCTCGCGGGGTGACCTGAAACTCGTCGTCGTCCACCTCGACCACGAAACGCGCGGCGGCGCCAGCGCCGCCGACGCGCGATTCGTCGACGAACTCGCCGATCGCCTTGGCATCCCCAGCGTGATCGCGACGCGCTCCGCGATCGAACCCGATCTGCCGGCGCTACCCACCAACACGTCCGCCCGTTGGCGCGCGATCCGTTTCGAACTGTTCCGCCGGGTTGTTCGAGAGCGGCAACTTTTCGGCGTCATCCTCGCGCATCATGCGGACGATCAGGCCGAGACGATCCTTCATCGCCTGCTCCGCGGCTCCGGCCCGAGCGGCCTGGCGGGGATGGCGGCGGAGACGACCGTCGCGGGCCTGCGCGTCCTTCGGCCGCTGCTTGGTGTGCGCCGGGACGTGTTGCGCCATTGGCTGATCGCACAGGGACAGGCGTGGCGCGAGGACGAGAGCAACGCGTCGCCGGCGTACGCGCGGAACCGCATCCGGCGGCTGCTCGAGCAGCGAACGCAACTCGTCGAGCCGCTTGTGCAACTCGGCGAAGCGTGCGGCGACGTCCGCGCGTGGCTGCGCGACAACGCACCGCGCCTGGGCGACAGCTTCGACGTCGTCGAACTGCGCGCTTTGCCGTTGCCTTTGGCCCGCGAATCACTAC
>JBAUGM010000837.1:0-2079 GCA_049679725.1 Tepidisphaeraceae bacterium | reverse complement strand
TGACGCGCAAGCGCATGAATACGCTATTGAGCGTCAGAGTTCCGGACAGTATTGCTCAGCATGACACTGGAGGGTCGCGACGGTCGAGAATCGGGGCCGGCTATTTAGATGAAACGGTACGCGCCGCCATCCCGTTTGTCAGCTGCACGGCAGGTGTTCAACTGGCACATGCCAAGTCCACTAGGCGGGCGAGCTCACGAGACGATCTTCTTCCTGCGACAACAGAAGGGCCGTCCGACGTAACGAGTCGGTTTGACGCACGGGCGCCGCGCGATGAGCCCGGCGCCGGTTGTTGCGGCGGAGGTGATGTGAAAGTGTGGTCGATCCGGCCGGCGAAGAACCGGCCGGATCGTTTATTCTAGTGAACGTCGAAGCGAGAGGAGTGTCTTGGATGGCGATGGCGGTGCGACGGCATATGGCGGCGGTGGCCGCGATTGCGGTGGTTGTGTGCTCCGCGGCCGCGCAGGCGGGGGAGACGAGTCCGCTCGTTCGACTCGGCGCGGACGGGAAACTCGCCTACGCGCCCGACCCGCGCGGCAACGCGATCCTCGACTACTCCTACGCCGGCTACGGCGGCGGGGGCGTGTCGCTGCCGGATGTGCCGGTGAAGGTGACGCTCAAGCCCGATCCGCAGTCGAAGGACGACTCGCCGCGCATCCAGGCGGCGATCGACGAGGTTTCGAAGATGCCGGCGGACGCGAAGGGATTTCGCGGGGCGGTGCTGCTCGAGCGGGGGACGTATCCGCTCGCGTCGCCGCTGACGATCTCGGCCGGCGGCGTCGTGCTGCGCGGCGCGGGATCGGGCGCTGATGGCACCGTCCTCCGCGCGATCATGCGCGAGAAGTGCATCCTCATCTCCGTCACCGGCGAAGGCGACCGCAAGGAGCAATCCGGCACGCGGCGAACCATCACCGATGCGCGCGTCCCCGCCGGGGGGAAGACGATCACGCTCGAATCCGTCGACGGATTGACCGTCGGCGACGCCGTCATGGTCGTGCGCAACACGAATGAGAAGTGGGTCGCCGCCGTCGGCATGGACAAGATCCCCGGCCGGCCGGGACAGGAGTCCACCACCAAGATGTGGAAGCCCGGCCCGCGCGAGCAGTACGACCGCACGATCACCGCCATCAGTGGCAAGCAAGTCACGCTCGACGCGCCGCTCTACAACGACTTCACCCAGGACTACGGCGGCGGGCACCTCTTCAAGTACGCCTTCCCGGGGCGCATCGCGCAGGTGGGGATCGAGGGGATTCGCGCCGAATCGCAGTGGGTCAAGGGCCAGGGGCCGGACGACCGCAGCGGCGCGAAGACGATCGACGACCTGAAGCACGCCGACCACTTCATCGTCATCGACAAGGCCGAGCACTGCTGGGTGAAGAACGTCGCGTGCTACGACTTCCTCCAGGGCGGCGTGTGGGTGCAGCGCAACGCGCGGAACGTCACCGTGCAGGATGCGCACTATGAAGTCGCGGACCCGAAGCTGATGGTCTACCAGGACGAGCCGCACGGCCAGACGTCGCGCTACAGCTTCGCCATGTCAGGGCAGGGCAACCTCGTGCTCCGCTGCACGGGCACGTTCGGCCGGCACACGTTCATGACGCAGTCGCAGGTCGCGGGGCCGAACGTCTTCCTCGATTGCGACGCGACCAACCAGCACTCGGTGAGCGAGACGCACCATCGCTGGGCGACCGGCGTCCTGTTCGACTGCATCGGGCGAAAGAGCCCGACGTCGCTCATGAGCGCCAACCGCGCCTGGATGGGCAGCGGGCACGGTTGGAGCGGCGCGTACGTGACGATGTGGAACTGCGTCGGCAACCCGATCATCTGCGAAGTCCCGCCCACCGCGAGCAACTGGGCCGTCGGGTGCGCGGGTGAGCGGAAGAATGGGCCGTTCAATAAGGCGATCGATGAGCCGGCGTATCACGGGTGGGGGCAACCGGTCGAGCCGGTGAGTTTGTACCGCGCGCAGCTGCGCGACCGGCTGGGCGCCGCGGCCCTCCAGGCAGTCGATCCGCAACCTGTCGCAGCGCGGTGAGAAGGTCGTGGCTTGGGCGTCTCGCCCGAGCATTCCCGCGGAGC
>JBAUGM010000836.1:0-5793 GCA_049679725.1 Tepidisphaeraceae bacterium | reverse complement strand
CCTCCCCCCGGGGACGAGGAGAGGGGGCAGGAGCGTCGTCCGATGCGCCGGCGCCCGGCAGGATCGACTACCGCCCCGTGACGTCGTGCATCCAGTTCCTCTTCCAGCTCGACGGCGCGCACGTCGTCACCGTCGAAGGGCTGAAGTACGACGAGACACTCAATCCCGTACAGGAGGCGATGGTGCGCTGCCACGGCGCGCAGTGCGGCTTCTGCACGCCGGGGTTTGTCGTGTCGATGTGCGCCGCGTTCGACCGTGGCCAGACGGAGGAGGAGCCGCTCCGCGCCGCGCTCGTTGGCAACCTGTGCCGCTGCACGGGATACGAATCGATCGTCCACGCGGGGCTTGAGGTTAAGCGCGACGCGATGAGGCGGATCGATGACCTGTACCCGCCCGCGGCGCTGATCGACGCGATGTCGTCGGCCCACCGCGAGCCCGTCCTGATTCATGGCAGTGACAAGACCTTCTTCAAGCCGACAACCGTCTCCGCCGCCGCGGATTTCAAGGCGAAGCACCCGGACTGCGTCCTTGTCGCGGGCGGGACGGATGTTGGCGTGCAGGTGAACAAGTGCGTGCGCGACCCGCGGGTCCTGATGAGCCTTGCCGGCCTGACCGAGCTGCGCGAGATACACGAACGCGACGGCATGATGACCGTCGGCGCGCTGGCGACGCTCGCGGACCTGGAGCAGGCGACGCTCGACCGCTGCCCCGAGCTCAACGCCATGCTGCGCCGGCACGGCTCGCCGCTCATTCGCAACGCGGGAACGTTGGCCGGAAACATCGCCAACGGCTCGCCCATCGGCGACGCGATGCCGGCGCTGTTCGTGCTCGGCGCCGAGATCGAACTCGCTGGCCGCGGCGGTGCGACGCGACGCGTGGACATCAACAACTTCTACACCGGTTACAAGACGAACGTCATGCGGCCCGATGAGCTGATCGCTCACGTCCACATTCCCCTGCCGTCGCCGACCGAGGTTTTCAAACTCTACAAGGTGTCCAAGCGCCACGATCTCGACATCTCCAGCTTCATGGCCGCGTTTTACGCGCGGCTGCGCAGCGACGTGATCGAGCAGATCCGCATCGCCTACGGCGGCGTCGGGCCGGTCATTTTGCGACTGCCGAAGACGGAGGCGTTCCTGACGGGCCAGCCACTCAACGAGGAGACGATGGCCGCCGGGGGCGAGCTGGCGCGGACGGAGATCGCACCGATTTCCGACGTGCGCGGCTCCGCCGACTTCCGGTTGCAGTTGGGCGAGAACATCATCCGGCGGTTTCATGCGGAGGTCGCGGCGTCGCACGACCTCATCACCTCGCACGACGGCGACGGCAACGGGAGGCCACGCTGACATGCCCGTCGTCGGTAAAGACATCCCGCACGATTCCGCCCGCGGCCACGTCACGGGGCAGTCGATCTTCATCGACGACATGCCCTTCGCGCGCAACGAGCTGCTCGTCGACTTCCTCGGCAGCCCCGTCGCGCATGGCGTCATCGAATCGCTCGACATTGAGGCCGCGCGACGCGTCGAAGGCGTCGTCGCCCTCTTCACCGCGAAGGACGTCCCCGGCCACAACACGTTCGGCCCGGTGGTGAAGGACGAGCAACTGCTGGTTGAAGAAACCGCCGTCTTCCTCGGCCAGCCCGTCGTGCTGATCGCCGCCACGAGTCAGCCCGCGCTGCGCGCCGCGAAGAAGGCAATCAAACTCACGATGCGACCGCTGCCGCCGATCTTCTCAATCGACGACGCGATCGCCGCCAACAGTTTCCTCGGCGGCGAGCGCGTCATCGAGCGCGGCGACGTGACGTCGGCGCTGGCGAGCGCGACGCACATGATCGAGGGCTCCCTCGTCGTCGGCGGGCAGGAGCATTTTTACCTGGAATCGCAGGCGACAATCGCCTACCCCGGCGAGCATGGCACGATGACGGTCCACTCCTCCACGCAGCACCCGACGGAGGTCCAGTCGCTTGTCGCCGAGGCGCTCGGCGTGCCGTTCAACCACGTCACGTGCATCGCCAAGCGCATGGGCGGCGCGTTCGGTGGGAAGGAAACCCAGGCCGCCCAGCCCGCGATGATGGCCGCCATCGTCGCGGCGAAGACCGGTCGGCCCGCGCGCGTCGTCTACAACAAGGACGACGACATGCGCACGACCGGCAAGCGCCACCCGTTCAAAAGCTGGTACCGCGCCAGCTTCGACGACGACGGCCTCATCACCGCGCTCGACCTGAAGCTCTTCTCCAACGGCGGGTGCAGCACGGACCTCTCGTTCGCCGTGCTCGAACGGTCGATGCTGCACGGCGACAACGCCTACTTCCTGCCCAACGTCCGGATCGCAGGCCGGGTGTGCAAGACGAACCTCCCGTCCAATACAGCATTTCGAGGCTTCGGTGGGCCGCAGGGGGTGGTCAACGTCGAGAACATCATCGAGGAAATCGCCCTCTCGCTCGGACTCGATGCACTCGAAGTGCGGCGCCGCAACTGCTACGGCAGCAAGAACAGTGGCATGGGCGTCTCGCCCATGCATCCTGGCGATGAAACGCATGGGCGAGACGCCCATGCCACTGGCAGAGACACGACGCCGTACGGACAAGTCGTGCGGAACAACACACTGCCGCGCATCTTCGAGAAACTGTCGGGCGACGCGGAATACGCCGCGCGGCGCAGCGAGATCGAGTCGTTCAACGCGACCTCGAAGACGCACCTCCGCGGCCTGTCGATGACGCCGGTCAAGTTCGGCATCTCCTTCACGAAGAAGACGCTCAACCAGGCCAACGCGCTGGTCAACATTTACACCGACGGCACGGTGCTGGTTTCGACCGGCGCAACCGAGATGGGCCAGGGCGTGCACACGCGCGTTCGGCAGATCGTCGCCGACGAACTGGGCATCTCGTACGACGCGGTGATCGTCGGCGCGACGAGCACGGACAAGAACAACAACACCTCCCCCACCGCCGCGTCGAGCGGAACGGACCTAAACGGGGCGGCCGCGCAGGACGCTTGCCGGAAACTGCGCGCGAGGCTCGGCGAATTTTCCGCACGAGAATTCGCCGGCAATTCCAGTGGCTTGGGCGTCTCGCCCGAGCATGTCCGATTTGAAGACGGCTTCGTCTTCGACGCACGCGACGATTCGCGCCGCATGCGCTTCGCCGACCTGATCTGCCGCGCCTACATCGAGCGCGTGAACCTCGGCGAGCGCGGCTTCTACGCCACGCCCGGCGTCGACTTCAACCGCGAGACCGGCAAGGGACACCCGTTCCTCTACTACACCAACGGCGCCGCCTGCTCCGAAGTCCTGATCGACCGCTTCACCGGAGAGATGCGCATCGTCCGCGTCGACCTGCTGATGGATGCCGGCCAATGCATCAACCCCGGCATCGACCGCGGCCAAGTTATCGGCGGATTCATTCAGGGCATGGGCTGGGTCACGACCGAAGAGCTGAAGTACGCCGAGACGGGCGAACTCCTCTCGCACTCGCCGACGACGTACAAGATCCCCGCCATCAGCGACGTGCCTCGCGTGTTCAACGTGAAGTTCCTCGACAATCCGGACAACGTCGTGAGCCTGCACCGAAGCAAATCGCTCGGCGAGCCGCCGCTGCTGCTGGGCATCTCCGTCTGGGCCGCGGTGAAACACGCCCTCTCGTTCGTCGGCGGGCGCCAGATCCCGCGCCTGGACCTGCCTGCGACGGTCGAGCAGATTCTGACCGTCATGACGCGACAGACGAAGGACGCGACGACGCCGCGCCCCCTCGCCGCCCCCACCCCCGCGCCCGCCTGATCTCCGTTGCGCATTACATTCACCGCCGACGATATCCCCGCGGCGGGGTCTGGCAGCTCATTGGCCGCGTTCTGCGCGGCGGACGACCTGCGGGTCATCCGAGGTCGAATCGTGCGGCGGCCTTGCGGCTGTGAGGTATTTGCAAACCGCGCAGCGGCCGGGGGTTGGCAGCGGTTTCTCACGACTCGCCGCGAAACATAAGGACTTACGGCCGTCCGCGCGCCCTTCATGGAAACGATGCGCAAGCGCAACGCCAGACGACGAATTCAACGCAAAGAGCGCAGAGTCCGCAAAGGTCGCAAAGAAGAATCAAGAATGTCTCTTCTCTTCTCTTTGCGATCTCTGCGACCTTTGCGGTCTTTGCGTGAGCATTTTTAGAAGGATCTCGGGCTCACGAGCGATTCTCAACCCCCGGTCCAACCGGTCCAAGAAACCAGGACGCAGTTAGTTTTTCTTCTCCGGCTCGATCACGACCGGCTTCGACTCGACCGGCGTCACGTCGACCTCCAGCTTTTCCACCCGCCGGAGGTACGTGAGCTTGAAGGGCACGCCCACGCGGTCGTCGGTGAGCAGCCGGTGCAGGTCATCGATGCCGGCGACGCTCTTGCCGTCGAAGGCGACGATGATGTCGCCCTCGGTCAGGCCGGCGCGCTTGGCGGGGCCGTCGTCCTCGATGCCGACGACGAGCACGCCGCGCTCGGCGGCGAGCTGGTGGTAGCGGACGATGCGCCGCGGCAGCGGAACATCCTGCCCGGCGACGCCGAGCCGGCTGCGCTTGATCCGCCCGTCGCGGAGCAGGCGTGAAACCACCCACTTGGCCGTGTCGATCGACGTGGCGAAGCAGATGCCCTGCGCGGAGGCGATGATGGCGGTGTTGACGCCGATGACTTCGCCGCGCGAGTTCACGAGCGGCCCGCCGGAGTTGCCGGGGTTCAGCGCCGCATCCGTCTGGATCACGTTATCGATCGAGCGCCCGGTGCGCGAGCGCATCGAGCGCCCCAGCGCGCTGACGACCCCCGCCGTCACCGTCGCCTGGAACCCGTAGGGGTTGCCGATCGCAATGGCGAGCTGCCCAACCTGGATCGCTCTGGCGTCGCCGAGCTGCGCGACGGCCAGGTCGTTGGCGGCGATGTGGATGACGGCCAGGTCCGTCTCCGGGTCGTCGCCGGTGAGCGTCGCCGGGATCGTGCGCCCGTCGGCCAGCGTCACCTCGATGCGGTCGGCGCCGTGGACGACGTGGCTGTTGGTCAGGATGAGCCCGTCGGGGGTGAAGACGAACCCCGACCCGCTCCCGCCGCGTCGGTACTGATCCTCGCCGACGCGCACGCCGACTTCGATGTTCACGACGGCTGGGCTGACGGCGGCGACGGCTCTGGTGACGGCGCGGGAGTACGCGTCGAGCAGCGGCGCATCGGAGTTGACCACGTCCCGCTCGCGCGGGACGCCCGCCCCTTCCACAGGGTCGGCGGCCGCGGGGGCGGCGACGAGTTCAGCGATCCGGTTGTTGTGCGTCATGGTGTTGCTCCTTCGCGGGGATTGTAGGCACGATCCCTTGTCTACAGTCCAGTGAAGGCTATAGTGTCGAAAAAGATACCATATGCGCGAGTTGCGCCTTTCGTCGGAACAGTCGTGCACTTGAAGGATTACATGAAGCACTCCGCGACCAAGTGTCCCGCCGAGTCGACGCTCGACGTCATCGGTGGCCGCTGGAAGATCCTGATCCTATACCGCCTCGCCGGCGGCTGCAGGCGCTTCTCCGAGTTGAAACGCGAACTCGGCGGCGTGACGCAGAAGATGCTGACGCAGCAGCTCCGCCAGATGCAGGCCGACGGGCTCGTCCGGCGGAAGGTGTACGCGCAAGTGCCGCCGAAGGTCGAGTACTCGCTGACGGCGCGCGGACGGACGCTGCTCCCGATCGTCGAGGCGATGTGCCAGTGGGGGAAGCGCGCGGGGAAGCGCTGACCGTTCTCACCGCGGCGACGTGCTGGTATCGGGGGTTCTAACAGGCATCATTTCACC